>JAURYA010000041.1 GCA_030654155.1 Sulfurimonas sp.
TGTCAACGGCGGAGTTAAAATAGGCAGTATGAAAAGCTGCTAAAAAGTAGTTTTTACAACCCAAAGCTTAAAGAAACAAATTAATTTTGTTAAAGTCTTTTTTCAAAAAATTGAAAGGAGACAAATGCTTAAAAAAGGTGAAGTAAAAATGATTCATAAAATGCTCAAAGATGGGCTAAGTAAAAGTGCTGTTGCACGGAAATTGGGTATCAATAGGGATACAGTTGCGAAATATGTGCCGTGAGCGTAGCGAGGAAATGCCCTTGGGGTGCAAAATTACCAGAAGGCTATATTCCAGTCATCAAACGAGAAACCGTTGAAACTACCGTAGATCCATATCTTCCAAATATTGCCAGAATGCTTGAAGAAGCGCATAAACTCGATGTTTTAATCCCAAATACATCTATCTTTCAAGAGATTAAAAAACTTGGGTACAGAGGTTCTTTGCGTTGGATGAAAGATATTATGCAGCGTCATGAACTGCGTCAGAAAGTAAAAGATGAAGAACCTCTTGTAAGATTTGAAACAGACAAAGGTAAGCAGATACAAGTGGACTGGGTAGAATTTCCAAAAGATGGCTTATCTGCGTTTGTGGCAACAATGGGCTATTCTCGTGCATCTTATATTGAGTATGTCACGGATGAAAAAGTAGAGACACTTATAAAATGTCATATGAATGCATTTAGCTACTTTGGCGGCGTACCGCATGAAGCTCTGTATGACAACATGAAGACTGTCATTATTAAACGAAACGCATACGGTTACGGGAAACATAAATTCAATGAACAGTTTCGTGATTTTGCAGAGAAACATTGTGGGATGCAACTGAGAGTTTGCAAGCCATACCGTGCTCAAACGAAGGGCAAAGTAGAGAGATTTAACCACTATTTCAGATACAGTTTTCACAATATTTTTAAAGTAAGACTCTCGATGATGGGTTATAAAATGACATTAGAAAACGCAAATGCAGCGGTGATGGATTGGTTAGATTTTACGGCAAATTCAAGAGTGCATCAAACAACTTTATACAAGCCATTTGACCTATTGGCAGAAGAGCAGTTGGCGCTGCATCCTCTGCCGAAGCCTTATCATGGTGTCCACCCAATAAAAGCTACGGCACAAAGTGTATCAAAAAATAGCCAAACATCCAATAGAATTACGATTCATATTCCAAATCGTGATTTGCAAAACTATGATGCATTTATTCCTGTCATGGCTTATATACTTGTTCCTGCTTACGCCGTTGGAGGTGCTTTATGGAGCTAAATGAAAAAATAGAATATCTATGCAAAGAGTTACAGCTGCCTATGTTTAGTGAATCTCATCATGAACTTGGCAACCGTGCAGCCAAAGAAGGTTGGAAATATAGTGAATATCTCTATGATATTCTCAAACTCGAAGCAGACAATAGAGCTACTCGTTCTCGTGCAACACTCACAAAGATGGCAGGATTTCCGACTATAAAAACGCTTGAGCAGTTTGATTTCAACTTTACTATAGGTGTGAACCGTCGGCAGATTGAGGAGTTATCTACTTTAGAGTTCGTAAAGCGCAATGAAAATATTATCCTGCTTGGACAATCAGGTGTCGGCAAAACACACTTAGCTATTGCTCTTGCTTATCAAGCTGTACAAAAAAGAATGAAAGCAAGATTTATCACAATCTCCGACCTTATTATGCAGATGAGCAATGCTAAAAAAGAGAAACGCTATGACTCTTTTATCCGTCAGTCTATCATGACACCGTCTCTGCTTGTGATAGATGAAATAGGATACTTTCCAATGACCAAAGAAGATGCCCATCACTTCTTTCAAGTTATTTCTAAACGCTATGAAAGAGGTGCCACCATCGTTACATCTAATCTTGTGTTCAGTCAATGGAGCGGAATATTTGCAAATGATAAAGTCGTAACAACTGCCATTCTTGACAGACTTTTACATCATTCTCATGTGATAAATATACTTGGAGACTCTTATCGTTTGAAAGAAAAAAAAGAGGAAGGTATGGTAGATTCAGATTTATATAAGTTTAAAACCAAAAAATCAATAAAAGGAGTAAACTAAACCCTCGTCGCTTAAGGTTACAATTCGTAATTTTTTTTACGAATTTCTGCCGAATTTAACTCCGCCGTTGACACCAAGCAATGCCAATATATTGTTTACAGTTTTTGGAGCTAGTGGAGTTTCAAGTTTTATTTTTTTAAAAAGTTGTATATCTTTTTTGTCAATAGTGTTTAAGTCCATATTTTCAAAATACGATAGAAGATGTTTTTTATATGATGATATATCTTTGTTTTTGCTATCGCTCTCTGCTCTTGTGTTAAAATACTCTTCTGCTATGTCTTTTATAAAAATTTTATCTTTTTGTCGATGCTTAACATGCACCTCTTCCCCAAGCCTAATTTTAGTAATAATCTCATTTCGCTTTAAATTACAATACTGTTCTCTTATGCCCTCGCTAAATTTTCCTATCTTTAATTCTTGCATTTTATTCTGATTGCTTTTATATGTGATATAATAAGTTTTATCTGGCTTATCATTTGTAGTCGTTTCTCTATAGTAAACGCCAGTGAATTTAGTTTTAAATCTTGCCATTTTTTTCCAACCTATTTCCAACCTATAATAATAATTATAGTAATTTTAACGGAATATAGAAAAAATAGCAAACCTTAAAAAAGCCCTACATATAGCAGTTTGTAGGTTATTGTGTAAGTTTAAGGATTATTGGAAATTAGCTTTAACAAGGCTCATAACCCGAAGGTCATAGGTTCAAATCCTGTTTCCGCAACCAAAATCATCAATTTTCTCCCATTTCAATACGCAACTTTAAATTTTCTCTTATTTATTTTTTAGTAATATAAATAATTTTTTATTTATAAAATAAACATCTCTGCTAATTTTTACACTCTCTAAAATCCCAATATCCGCTATTGCTCTTAAGTATGATGTGGCTGTTTTTCGGGTAACGCTAAGTTCATCCACTAAAAAACCTATTTTGGTGTAAGGATGGCAAAAGAGCAATTCCAACAAATCTTTGGAGTAAATCTTTGGCAGTTCCAAAGATAACTTCTCTTTTGTATCTTCCATCAATGCATTGATTTCATTTATCAATTTAATGCTGTCTTTGGCCGTCTCTTCAACACCGCTTAACATATAAATAATCCACTCTTGCCATGCATCTTGCGTACGAACTTCATTTAAAAGTCTGTAATAGTCACTTTTTGTCTTTATGATATACGAACTCAAATACAAAATAGGAAGCTCAAGCAAACCGCAAAGCATCAGAAAAAGGATGTTTATGATTCTTCCTGTTCTGCCATTACCGTCATAAAATGGATGTATAGATTCAAACTGATAATGAATAATCGCCATTTTAACCAGCACATCTAAATCATCTAGTTCAGGTGTATTGATATACTTTTCTAAATTATCCATCAACTCATGTATGTCGGCGTGATTTTGAGGCGGCATGTAGATGACTTCACCGCTTTTTTCATTCTTTAAAACAGTACCGCTTTGTGAGCGTATGCCTGCATCATTGCCCTCAAGCACTTTCTGTATCTCTACAATATGTTTTTTTAGCAGCAGTCCACTCTCACCAACAAGCGCAAAACCTTTGTAAAGAGCTTCTCTATACCTTTGTACTTCTTTTGCTTGGTTTGAGATGTTTAAACTCCCCACATCAGCACGATAAAGCTCATCATGAGTTGTAATAATGTTCTCTATCTCTGAAGAATCTTTTGCTTCTTGCAGGGATAGCGCATTAATGAGAATATTTTGATTCGGAATAGACCTTGCAACACCTTTAAGCTCAGCCAATGCACGGTTGGCACTCACTATTTTTTTGAGTACGATTTTTGTTTCAAGCTCTTTGTTTAATGGCAATTTAGGAGGTATGTACTCTTTTGACATTTTTACACCTATTATTTAGATATGGGTAATATTTGCACTATTTTACCCAAATATTTTATTTGTGTGTAATTTCAAACTTTTTCTACCCATGTTCACACAAACATCTGCTGTAAGAGTGGAATGTCCTCTATAAACTAGACAATATTTAGTTCAATATTTCACTCGGCGTATGTTTGACATGTAAATCCAGCTGCGGAAATGGAATCTGTATTTGATATTTATTTAACGTGTTGTAAATTAAAATTAAAAAGTCAGATTTTAATGAGTTTGGACGCAACTTATTGTCCCACTCCACCCATACAAGCAACTCAAAATCAATACTACCGCTGTTCATGCCCTTCATCCACACCTCTGGCTGTTTATTATCGTCGTCTCTAATGTATTTCAAACCACTCTGCTCAAGCTCGTCCAATATTACCTTTTTTAAATATTCAATGTCCGTCCCATAAGCTACAATAAAACTTATATGCTGTCTTTTTGAAGTATCTTCAAGTGTCCAGTTAATTACATTGCTCTGTATAAACGAGGAGTTTGGAATTATTATATCGATGTTATCAACAGTTTTGATTGTGGTAGAACGAATACGCATATCCGTGACTGTACCGCGCAGAGTATCGCTTATCTCAATGGTGTCTCCGATGCGGATTGTGCGTTCAAACATCAGTATGATTCCTGCAATCATGTTTGAGACAACTGTTTGAAGACCAAAACCGATACCGATTGATAGGGCTCCTGCAATCAAAGAGATAGATGCCATATCGATTCCAAGACTCCCGACTGCAATCATAAATGAGATAATAACGATTAGATAATAACCTATATTTGACGCCAAACGTATTGACATCTGACTCATATTCGGCCATCTAAAAGAGATGCTCATTATCCATCGTTTATATAGAATTCCCACAAAAAAACCGACGATAATCAGCACAACTGTTTTAAGCAAGCTTACCAAACTTATAGGCTGTTCGCTAAGAACAAATATCGGAGAGATAAAATACTCTTTAAACTGCGTAAATATCCCAATAACTTCATGGAATTTTCCGCTAAAAAAGAGTTTTGTAGAACCAAAAACTTCGGTAGCAATCTCTCTAATAATATTTAACTGCTCTTTATAAAGCGAGGACATCTCTCTAGATATACTTTTTATATTATTTTCAATTTCATCTATTTTATTAAAAAATTGTTTGTTTTGCTCCCTGCTTAAGAGATACAGAGCTTGCTCTATCTGAAGTACTGCTTTAGAGTTTAGCAGCTGTTGATAGAGTATTTCTGAAGATTTTATTCTCTCCTTAAGATATTCTGTTCTAGCGCTGTCTTCAATTAGTGCTTTTTCCAAATCAATCTGCAAAGCAACTTTTTCTAAAGAAATTTTTTCAATATCTCTGTCTATAAGTTTAATTTTTTTATCAATAGTTTCGACAGAATCACATTTTATTTGTGAGAGAGAGTTGAAAATAGCTTCTATTACCTCTTTTTCATGAGCCTTCATTAGTTGCAATTTAGTTTCTATATTTTTTTCTTGAAGCTTATAATAGGCATGTTGGAGCTGGTACGATAGGAGCCTTGCCTTCTCCTCTTCAATAATATTTTCAATTGCATTTTTTGAAAATACCGATTTCTCGTTAATGGTCTGCAATATTTTACGATTTTGCTCTTGTTTTGCGCGTAACAATGCCACCTCATTGATAGCATTGTAGTAAATTTCAAAATTTATTGATTTTTTTGATAAAATTTTCAGATCATAAAGTTCAATTTGAATATCCTGCGATGAAGCATCACGTACTCTCGTTAAATATAGTCTCTCCTCTTGAAGTATCTCTTTTGACCGCTGCTTGATATGTTCAACACTCTCAATCTGCTTTTGAATCTCATCGTAATAGCTCTTTTTTTGTGTATCTTCATACAGCTTAGTGTCTACTGATGCGGCCCATATGATACTTGCAGCAGATAACAATAATATAAATAATTTCATATTTTTCCCTTTTTTATTAGACCAAAATTATAGTTTAAAATCCTGTTTTTGCAACCAATAACCATTATATTTTAGTTATAATCACAAAAATTATTATAGCTAAAATAAAAAAAGATTTTTTGTCTTATATTTTAATTGACGAGGTATATCCATGGTAAATGGTTTTATAAAAAAAGGTATAAAATTAGAAGTCATTGAAAATTTTTCCATTATTAAAGAAGGGATTGATAAAGCCAGTATTATTTGGATTGATATGATTTCTCCTTCAATTGAAGAGATAAAAACAGTTGAGTCAATATTTAATATAAAATTTCCAACAAAGCAAGAGAGTGAAGAGATTGAGCTAAGTTCCAGATATTGGGAAGAAGACAACAGAATAGAAATTAATAGTTATTTTCTTATTAATCATGATAATGCAGCCCTTAATGAAACAGTTTCTTTTATCTTGCAAGATGATCTTCTTATTTCAATCAGATATAAAAATCTAGAAAGTTTCAATACCTTTATAAGAAAATTATTAAATTCGCCAAGAGAATTTAAAAATGGATATTCTATCTTTTGTGAGATTATTGATATTAGGATTGACGCGGATGCCGATATTATTGAGAACTTATCAAAAGAGATAACAAAAATCAGAAAACATGTCTTTACCGATTATGCTAATGATGATGAGGAAATATTGGAAAAAATCTCCTCATTTGAAGATTTAAATATGAAAATCAGAGAGAACTTAACAGATAAGCAGAGAATCTTAAGTACGCTTTTAAAATCCAGTAAATACAACGATGATAAAAATACAATACCTATTATGCTTAAAGATATAAAATCTTTGATTGAGTATACCAATTTCAATTTTGAAAGATTAGATTATTTACAAAATATATTTATTGGTATTTTAAGTATTGAACAAAATAAAGTTATAAAAATATTTACCATTGTAAATGTGGTATTTTTACCGCCGACTCTTATTGCAAGTGTTTATGGTATGAACTTTGATATACTGCCTGAACTCCACTGGGAGCATGGCTATCTTTTTTCAATTGCATTGATGATTTTATCTTCGGTTACACCTATTTTGATTTTTAAAAAGAAAGGTTGGATCTAAAGGTTTACTTTAAATTTAACCTAAAATTTAACTCCATTAAATAAGCATTACAGCCATCACCATAAAACTCTTTGAGTATTTTTTTTATCTCAAAGCCTCTTTTTTTATATAGCGATATAGCTCCATAATTGTCAACGCGAACTTCAAGTAAAATGTTCTCAAAACCAAGTGTTGCCAACTCTTTAAAAACAGACTCTAAAAGTTCGTTGGCAATCTTTTTGCCGCGATGCGTCTCATCTACTCCGATTGAGTATAACTTAGCATTCTTGCGTTTAATCAGCACTAAAACATAACCAGCTATATTGCCCTGCAACTCTGAGAGGTATAGCAAATTACTCTTTAAATGATACCTGATTGAGCCTTGCGAGAGCGGAAAATTATCTTCTGAAAATAGTTTCTTCTCCAGCTCATAGAGCTTTTTTGCATCACTCCCCAAAGCTCTGCGGATT
Source organism: Sulfurimonas sp. (assembly GCA_030654155.1). Taxonomy (GTDB): domain Bacteria; phylum Campylobacterota; class Campylobacteria; order Campylobacterales; family Sulfurimonadaceae; genus Sulfurimonas. The sequence goes on from JAURYA010000041.1 coordinate 7,441, forward strand.
GTCATTTTTGATAAATTGTATACTTTGGAACAAGCTTAAACGGACGATAAGACATTTTAACCTTACGAAGGTTTTCAAATCCCATATCATCGCCGACATTTATATACTCTACTCCGTAGTGCTCTTTGAGCATTTTTGAAAACTCTCTAAATATAAACTGTGCACATCCTAGAATCTCAAAATCAGTCTTTTCTATAATAACAGTTGCCGTATCTCTATTTATGCGCTCTCCAACCGTAAACCCTTTAAGCTCGCCGTTTATATATATGACAAGACCTATTAGCGAAAGAACTTCATAATGCTTTAACATCTGTTTTATAGCACTTCTCTCTTGGTGAATACCCTCTAAGAAAACTTCCGACTCCTCTTTTGGCATATACTTAACTCTATCGGCAACCCATTTGTCAAACAGATGCATAATCTCATCTTTATGTCTTGTGCTGTCCAACTCTTCAACCACATAATCAGGATACGATTTCATAAATTTATTTATCTCTGTTCGCTTAGTATGATAGCTATTTCCGCGAAGATCAATCAGAGCATTTACCTCATAAACATAATCAACCAACTTCTTCTCTACGACATAGTTTTCCAACATCTCAAACATGCTTTCCGCTTCATCGGCAGACTGAACAAACTCTTCAATCATAAATCCTTGTACGTAGTCGATGCGAGAGTAGTACGGCGAAGAGTTGTTATCATTCATAATCTGAAAACATTTTACCATTGCTTCTGTTGCATATTTTTTCTTTCCCAAAGGCGGCAGTAACATAGTGAGCTCCCCACCTGTCATAATAAACAAACAAAAACATTTATTTATAACTGCGTAAAAACCGCTGCTGTTTGCAAGCCATATATAATTTGCGGCAAAAGTATAATCGCTTAAATCTACATCAATTTTTGAAAGGTACTTTTCCATAACAGGTTTTGTAGCTATTGTAAATCTTTTTAATTTTTGTTTATTGACTGTTAAACTGCCCATTTAAATCCTTTTTTTTATTTATAAACTATTTTTTTACTACTTTTTAAAAACATATTATAGAGAATTTTTCATAATTTATCATTTACTTTTTAGCCATATTTTTAATTAGCGTAAAAAGCTAATAATATATGCGATTAAGGGTATTGTAAGCCTATAGTATTTATAATTCCGGCGGTTTTACAAAAAGAGTAAAACAGCCGTCATTTTATTGGGGTGTCGCCAAGCGGTAAGGCACTGGTTTTTGGTACCAGCATTCAGGGGTTCGAATCCCTTCACCCCATCCACAACGAAAAAATTTTTGTTAGTATAGAGTATGTTCTATCAGTATTTTTAAACCAATCCCAATAAGAACTATACCACCCAGTTTTTCGGCCTTTTCTTCGATATATCCGCCGCCTTTTGAACCCACAAAAACTCCAATAAAACTAAATATGTAAGTTACTACACCGATAATTATCATCGAGACAAACGGGTTTATTGTAAGTAGATTTAGCGTAAAGCCAGCCGCCATAGCATCAATGCTTGTAGCAATCGCAAGCAGGAGAAGCACTTTGTTTGTAATGTTTGCAATCTCCTCTTCAGTATTTTCACCGAAGCTGTCATAAAGCATTTTAGAGCCGATTGCACTTAGCAAAAGAAATGCCACCCAATGGTCTACAGACTCTATAATACTTCCAAGACCAAGACTGGCAAGATAGCCAAAAAGCGGCATCAAACCCTGAAAAAGACCAAATAAAAGAGCAACTTTTAGAGCCAAGATTTTACTAAATTCTCTATTTTTAACACCAAGACCTATCGAAACCGCAAAAGCATCCATGCTAAGCGCAAAAGCGAGTAAAAAAACTTCTAACATTCTTATATCCTAAATAATATCAACAAATTCGTTGCCATCAAGTGCGGCTAAAATCTTACTGTCAACCCTTATAGCCGACTCTATGACTACATTTTGAAGTTTAGAGATAATGGTAAGTTTTAACTCTCTATTACCTGGATTTTGTCTGACGATTCTGTATAAATCTTCCAAAACTTTCATCTCTGTATCAAGTCTTATAGCCAAATTTATCGCCTCAAGCGGTACTTCTTGCACCTCTTTTTTTGTCTTTTGAGTCTCTTTTTTCGCCTCTTTAAGCGTCATAATCTTGCTTACGTTTATTCTTGTGAACATATCTGTTTGAGTGATTTTTGCTTTTATTGCTATTGGTTCGTTAAGGTTCATCCCTTGAAGTTCTTCAAGCTTATCCGAAAAAAGCATAATTTCAATATTGCCGTGATAATCCATAAGATTTACAATGCCAAATTGATTTCCCTTTTTAGATGTTTTTTTAGTTATCTCTTCAACTTTTCCTATAAAAATTGCGTATGAACCGTCTTTTATACTCTCTTTTTCAGATGATAACGTATAGTCCAACTCATCGAGCTTTTCTCTATACTCATCAAGAGGATGTCCTGAGACATAAAATCCCAAAGTCTCTTTTTCAAACTCCAAAATCTCTTTTAACTCATACTCACCTGAATTTACCAAGTTAAGTTCAACATTTGTAATCTCTGTGTCATCTCCAAAAAGGCTTCCGATGGCGTTTTTTTTGGCATTAGAGGCATCTTTTGCGGTATCTACTATCTTCTCTATTTGGTCTAGTAGTGCCTTTCGTGAAAATCCAAATCTGTCAAAACCGCCCGCTTTTATAATAGACTCAACCACTCTCTTGTTTACTTTAGACGGCTCTATTCTGTTTACAAAATCCTGTAGTGATTTAAAGTCACCGCCCTCTTTTCTTGTCTCCAAAATGGAGCAAACTGCTGCTTCGCCTACTCCCTTGATAGCGCCGAGACCAAAAAGGACAATCTCTCTGCCCTCTTTTGTAATTGCTGAAAATTCAAGTTGTGAGTCACAGATGTCAGGAGGAGAGAGTTCAATGCCCATTCTTTTAGTCTCATCAATGTAGCGGACAACCTTGTCCGTGTTGTCTTTATCTGATGTTAAAAGTGCAGCCATAAACTCATTTGGATAATAAGTTTTTAGCCATGCAGTCTGGAATGTAATCATCGCATAAGCAGCTGAGTGGGATTTGTTAAAACCGTATCCTGCAAACTTCTCGATTATATCAAAGAGTTTTGATGCGGCTGCATAATCCAGTCCCTGTTTTTGCGCTCCACTTGCAAACTCGTCGTTATAGACGGACATATCTTTTTTCTTACCCATAGAACGGCGAATAATGTCAGAGTATCCAAGAGAAAATCCGCCTACAGTCTGAACTATCTGCATAACCTGCTCTTGATAAACGATGACTCCGTAAGTATTTTTTAAGATTGGCTCCATAGTATCAAAGGTGTACTCTATCTTCTCTCTGCCGTGCTTTCTCTCTATAAAGCTGTCAAGCATTCCAGACTCCATCGGTCCGGGTCTATAAAGTGCCAAAACCGCAATTAAATCCTCGAAACTATCCGGCTTAAGGCGTTTGTTCAAATCCTGCATACCCGAACTCTCTATCTGAAACATACCTACCGTGTCGCCGCCCCTAATAGCATCATAGACTTTGGAGTCATTTTCGTCTATCTCATGCCAGAGAACCTCTTTGTCGTATCTAAATTTTATAAGCTTGATAGCGTTATCGATAACATCAAGAGTTTTTAGACCCAAAAAGTCAAACTTAATCAAATCGACATCTTCAAGGTAATTTAGTGAATATTGCGTTACAAAAACATTCTCGCCTGAGGGCTTGTAGATAGGTGTTTTTTTCCAAAGCTCTTCGTTTGATATAACAACTCCCGCCGCATGAATGCCAGAGTTTCGCTTTAGACCCTCTAGCTTCTTAGCAAACTCCCAAACTCTTGCAGCATTTGCATCACTCTCGATTAGTTCTTGAAGTTTTGGCTCTTTTTGAAAAGCTCCGGCAGTAAATTCACCGTTTTTTGTTTTGCCATTTAACGTGATACCAAGCTCGTCGGGAACAAGCTTTGCCATTTTATCGGCTTGAGAGAGCGGCATGTCAAGAACGCGCGCAACATCTCGTATAACCCCTTTTGCCAAGAGTGAACCAAAAGTTATAATCTGCGCTACCTGATTTCGTCCATACTTCTCGACAACATAGTCTATAATTTCTCCGCGGCGTGCTTGCATAAAGTCCATATCAATATCGGGCATACTTATACGTTCAGGATTTAAAAATCTCTCAAAAAGAAGGTCATACTTCATCGGGTCAATATCTGTAATCTCAAGCGAATAAGCAACCAGACTTCCCGCGGCACTTCCACGCCCAGGACCAACAGCGATGCCCTTTTCTTTAGCAACTTTAACAAAGTCCCAAACTATTAACATGTATCCGGGAAATTTCATATCGTTGATGACTTTTATCTCAAACTCTAACCTAGCTCTATACTCATCATGCTTCTCTTTTGGAACATGTTTTAGTCTGTTTTGTAGCCCAACTCTACATCTGTATATAAAATACTCTGCATCGTTTTTATCTGCACTGCTGTACCAAGCTCTTTTTTGCTCTTTTGTTGCATCAACACTTAGCGGCTCATCATCTACATTATCAACATTTAGCCCATCAACGGCGGCGTACTCTCTTGTAAATTTAAAGTTTGGGGGAACTGGGTCGCCAAGACGCAGCTCTAAGTTACACTTATCAACTATCTCTTGCGTATGAGTGATAGCTTCTGGAATATCTGCAAAAAGTCTCGCCATCTGCTGTGGAGATTTGAGGTAAAACTCATGAACGGAGTGACGCATACGGTTTGGGTCGTCGTAGAGTTTATTCATCCCGATACACATAAAAGCCTCGTGATACTGCGCATCACCCGCAAATGTGTAGTGAGTGTCGTTTGTAGCAACTACTTTTATATCTAGCTCTTTGGAGAGCTTAAGAACCTGCTCATCTATAAAGAGCTGGTCGCCTATACCGTGGCGCATAAGTTCAAGATAAAAATCATCTTTAAATATCTCTTTATACTCTAACGCAACAGCCTTTGCACCCTCATATCCAAGCGCACCGTTTTTTACATTTCTGTCGTTTGCTAAATTAAGATGCCAATTTACCTCGCCTTGAAGGCATGCAGATGTACAGATAAGTCCATCGCTATGCTCACGAAGCTCTTTTTTGTTTATCCTCGGAAAGTAGTAAAAGCCATCTATAAAAGCCTTTGATGAGAGGTACATAAGGTTTTCGTAACCCTTTTGATTTTTTGCAAAAAGACAGATATGAAATCTCTGTTTTGTACTTTTGTCATCAATAGCATCACCATTATGAATATAACCTTCCATTCCTATGATTGGTTTTATTCCAGCCTCTTTCATCTGCTTATAAAAATCTATTGCACCAAACATATTGCCATGATCTGTCATAGCAACGCTTGTCATGCCAAGCTTTTTAACCTGTGTTACAAGATTTGAGAGTTTGTTCGCACCATCAAGAAGCGAGTATTCGGTATGTAGATGAAGATGGGTAAATGGTTGAGCGCTCATAGTATATGCAACCCTTTTTGGCTTTTGATTTTATCTGATTTATAAGAGTTTGAATTATAGTATGAATGGCTTTAAGGTGAGGTAATAACTAAATTTAAAAAATTTAGCTATTAATCGTAAAATTGTTTTGCGGTCTACCTATATGAAAGCCTTGAAGGTAATCTACACCCATCTCTCTTAGGGTTTTTACTATCTCTTCATCTTCTACATACTCTGCAACGGTTTTGACATTAAGCTCTTTTGCGAGTGTTAAGATACTGTGTACAAAAGCTTTGTCTTTTTTATCTTTATTGATATTTATAATAAACTCACCATCTATTTTTAGATAATCAATCGGAAATTTTTTGATATAGTGAAACGAAGAGAATCCCGAACCGAAATCGTCAATTGCGAACTTATATCCTAGCATTTTTAGATTCATTACAAATTTTTCTAAAACAGAGAAGTTTTTAACGGTTTCTCTCTCTGTTATCTCAAAAACTATATGATCTTTGGATATATCATAGTGCTTTATAAGTTGAGTGATTGAGTCTGCGTAATTACCGACAATAAGGGATTTAGGAGATAAATTTATAAATAAAATCCCTTGATAATTCTCCGCTTTTATCTTAATAAACGCATTTTCGATTACCATCAAATCCATACGGTTTATTATGCTCATGCTCTCTGCAACCTCTATAAACTCGTAAGCAGATACTACCTTGCCGTCTACCTCAATTCTCATAAGAAGTTCATGTATCTCATTTTTACCGCTAATCGTGGTTTGTATAGGTTGAAAATATGGAACTATTCGGTTATTTGCAACGGCATCCACTAAAAGCGCAGATTTTGCTTTTTGATCTTTTACTACAGAGATAATATCATCGCCCAAAGGAACTCTAATACTGTTTTTACCGTCCTCTTTAGCCTTATACATCATACCGTCAGCTATCAAAAAGAGCTCTTTTTGAGTTTTTGCATGTTCTGGGTAGATTGATATACCTATAGAGATGGTAACTCCAGCATAATTTCCGTCTGTCGTTAATAGTTTGAAATTCTCTACCGCTTTTGCTAGTTTATGAGCAACCGCGAGAGCACCTTCCAGCCCACATTCAGGTAAAATTAAAGTAAATTCATCTCCGCCATAGCGAGATAGAATGTCTTCATTTCTCTTTGACTCTACAAGAATTCTTGAAAACTCCTGCAAGAACAGATCCCCAAATGCATGTCCGTATCTATCATTTATAGGTTTAAAATTATCACAATCTATAACCATTAAAGCAAACTCGTAGTTATGAGCCTCCGCGCGCTTTATCTCATACTCCAAGAAGTCTATAAAAACTCGTTGATTAAAGAGATTTGTAAGCGGATCATGCGCTGCGTAGTACTCTAAATCGTTTGTATATTTATTTATCGCCTTGACAGAACCGACAAGATTTGCCATGGTCGTTAAAATGCTATCTATTACTATATGTTTTATCGGATCAGTTGCCATTTCTGATTGAACGCTGATACCTACGATTCCGCCTATTTTTGGAGTATCTAAAAATAGTGATTTTGTTCTATATGCAAAATTTTCATAATCATTTATATTTATACATCTATTGTACTCGGATATATTATGGCGAATCGTATAGTCGGTATAGCCTAAGAAGTGATTGCTGTTTTGAACGGACTCTCTCACATACTCTTCAAATTGCTCTTTAACATCGCTCTCCGGAATACCGTACCAAAATATATCAACCTCAAACTGATCGTCGCCGATTCTAAAAATAGTCATAAGCGTATATGTCTGCATAACTTTGTTTATATCGACAAGAAGCTCGTTTATGAAATCACGCCAATCTTGAACAACCTCCGAAGTGATTATAAACTTATCTAAAAGCTGCACTTCAAACTCTAGCAAATCCTTATCGACGGCAATAGTTTTTAGCTTTTGAGCCAACTCGTTTACATTTAAGATAATCGCATTAATCTCATCAAACCTTGAATCTATGTCGGTAGGGTCAAACTCTTTAAAATCTTTCATAGAATTGATATTTTGAACTTTTTTGTTAAAAAGTTTGAGTGAATTTGTAATTTTTGAAGTTGTATATCTCGAAGCTATAAAGGCTATAAGTGCAAAAAGCGGAAGAATTATTAAAAAGAAGTAAACATAATCTAAGAATGTCTCTTTTATGATTTCAACAAAATTTTGCTCTACATCTATTACGCCTAGCGTATCGCCTACGCTTGCGTTTACGTGACAGCTAAGACACTCTTTTTTAGCATTTAAAGGCAGAAGATTTCTAAGTTTGCCCATTTCGGTAAGCGTTATCTTCTCTCCGCTTACTAAAACAGAATTAGCCAAATCATCTTTTTGCTTCTCCTTAACTTCTCCGAATAGTTCTTTGATTTTTTCGCCACGATAGATATTTACCGTATAGTCGCTATCGTTAAAATTTTCTTTTATGGAGTGCATAAAATCATTCAAATCCTCTCTGCTCCACCCCTTTTTCATAACTTGATACATTGAAGAAAAAATTTGATTTGAAACTACATTTGCATGCTTTATAGCATTTTCTTGCGCTAACAACGTATGGAGATATGCCGTAAAGATGAAAACTACGATGAAGAGTGTCGATAGAAGAACTATGTTTATAGAAAATATAAAGTTTTTTAATGTCTTAGGCATTTACTTCCCCGGTTTTTTAAAAGAATTAATTATATCTACAAATTATTTTTTTAAACTTAAAAGATAAAAAATAGTTATGTAATTATATTAATCTGCTTTTAATATCACTCATTCCTACAGCAGCCGGTTTAAAGATTGCAGTAAAATTAAAGATTAGTTCTTTTCGTTGTTTTTTGCGGACTCTATAATAAATGCTTTAAGCTCTCCATATTTATGCTTATACTCATCACTCTTAAAGTAGGCGTGAGAGCCTTTGTGAATTCCTTCTTTGCTATTTACATATACTTCATCTTTGTTTAGATGACTATTTGAGAGCAGTATGCCATCACTGTCCAATATTTGATTCCATTCATCAGCAGTGTGAGTAGTTACAAATATTTTACTGCTCAGATGGCAAATCCTGCACTGCTTCAAATAAACCAACTGACCATTAAATGTAGATATGGCATTTAAAGCAAAAGGCAATATGAAAGCGAAGATAAAAAACAAAGAAACAAATCTTTTCATATTGCTAACCTCTAGTTAAATGCAGAGTTTATTTAACTTTTTCTAAATACTCGCAGTCAACTGTATTTACTCTGATTGTATCACCCTCAAGCACATGGTAAGGAACTTGAACAACCGCTCCAGTTTCTAGCGTTGCAGGTTTTTTGCTTCCGCTTGAAGTGTCGCCTTTAAAGTTTGGAGGAGTATCTGTGATTACTAACTCCATTACTTCAGGAGCTGATACAGATATTGCCTTGGCTTTGTAAAAAATAATATCAACTTGAATTCCGTCTTTAAACCATTTAGAAGCATCGTCACACTGCTCATAAGAGAGACCCAATTGCTCGTAACTTTCATTATCCATAAATTGATACATCTCTCCATCGTCATATAGATACTGCATAGTTTTAAAAGTTATCTCAGGAACTTCAAATTTGTCGCCTGCATGAACAGTTTTGTCAACAACCTTGCCGTTTAAAAAACTTTTAACCTTCATACGAACAAATGCTGCACCTTTTCCCGGTTTAACATGTTGAAACTCTACCACTTTGTATGGTACTTCGCCTATAACAAGACGAACACCTTTTTTAATATCACTCATTCCGATAGTTGCCATAAACACACCTTGCTGAAATATTTTTTTGAATTTTACATAAAAAGTGCTTAAGGATATCTCTTAAGAGTTAATCCTCTCTTTTTTTGGTTACTTTTTTTACACTCTGCGAACGGTGGCGAGGTTTCTTTTTTTTCTCTTTGACAGCGTGTGCCGCATCACCTTCGTCTGATAAAAGCGCAGCAACGAACTCTTCTATCTCTTTCTCTGGTATCTGCATCTTCATTCTCATCTCAATAATGCTAAGAAGCCCTTTCTCATCAGGACTGACCAAAGAGATAGATTCTCCTGCTCCGTCAATCAAAATAAGACGATTGAAATAGTCCTCATATTGAGTGGGAACATCGTAGTTTATGATAGTTTGTATATCAGGCAGCCCTAATGTTTTTAAAATCATATCTGTGGTTATAAGGATGTTCAGCTCACACGTATTGAACATTTTTGCAGCCGCTTCATGCTCATCGGTTCTATGGTTGCCGTGTATTGCGCGAGCTTTGATATTTTTTGCATTTAGATATAAACTAAGCTCATCGGCTCTGCGTTTACTTTTTGTGATAACTACCATTTGTTTATTGGAACTGTTTTCAATTAGCTGCTCAACCATTCTGGGCTTGTCATGCTGCGTTACAAGATGAACCGTCTGTTTAGTTCTGTTTCCGACACTTATATTGTCATAATACTTTTTTTTACCGCTTTTTTTACTTTTTTCCGACATTGTAGTTAGCCCCTTGGAAGTTTGTAGGAATTATAGCTGAGTGCCGATAGGTTGTAAAGTGTGGTAAAATTGCTGCTAATCTGTTTTTTCTTCTAAGGACTCAATTTTGAAAAGTAAAAATCTTGCCAATATCTTTTATCAATGGGAAGATGACACTCTTGTTCTAAATATTTTAGGCACTCCAAGCGCAAAACGAGACGCAATCGGAAAAGTAAAAGGAAATCAACTAAAAGTCAGCGTTACCGCCGCACCGGTGGCAGGAAAGGCAACTGACCATATGGTTAAGTTTTTGGCAAAAGAGTTTGGAGTTTCAGCTTCGGACATAGTAGTGGTATATGGACGGATGAATGTGAACAAGCAGCTTCGCATAAAAAACCCAAAAACAGTTCCAGAAGTAATAATTAAAAACGGCTGATTCTTATGAGTAAAATAAATAAAAATATCGTTGCTTTGGGTGCTAACAGCTTTTTTACAGATTTCTCGACTGAAATGATTCTGCCACTTTTGCCAATTTTTTTAGAGCGCTTTTTACATGCAACAAAAAGCGAAATTGGTCTTATAGAGGGAACTGCCGAACTTGGTGTTGCTTTGCTTATCGCCCTCTCCGGCTTCTACTCTGACAGGCTGGGAAAACGAAAAATAGTCACAATCATCGGATACGGACTATCTAACATTGTTAAGCCGTTTGCTTTTTTTGCCCAAAGTGCCGCAATGGTTGCCACAGTCCGAATAGCCGACCGTGTTGGCAAGGGAATCCGCAGCGCTCCGCGCGATGCGCTTATCAGCCACTCTAGCGTCAAAGAATCCAGCGGTTTTATTTTTGGTTTTCATAAGATGATGGACAGCGCAGGAGCTGTTGTCGGAAGTTTAAGCGCATTTGGATTGCTTTGGTTTTTAGGAGAGAGCGAAGCTACCTTTAGAACTATTTTTGCTCTAAGCCTCATCCCCGGAGTTATTGCCATGTCAATTCTCATCTTCTTTGTGGTCGATGCCCCATTCACACCGGCACCGATACGACAATTTCGCCCAGAGGCACTGAGTGCGCAGTTTTATTGGCTAGTCGCGTTTCAAAGCCTCTTTAGCCTTTTTGCGATGAATTACTCGTTTATGATTCTTAAAGCCGGAGATAATGGCATGGTCTTAGCGATGATTCCCCTTGCCTACACGCTCTACAATCTTATCCTCTTTATTTTTGCCATACCTATCGGAAAAATGGCTGACAGATTTGGCAAAGCGGCTATTTTATCCGTCGTATATATGGCATTTGGCTTGGGGGCGCTTGCTATGCTTGTTGGAAATATTTGGGGTGCGTGGTTTGGATTTGCTATCTATGGTTTTTTTGCCGGAGGTTTCAATTCACTAGCTAAAGCAATCATCTCCGACACCGCCCCGTATGAGCTTAAGGCAACTGCTTATGGGGTTTACTACACATGTATAGGCGTGATGACACTGCTTTCACTTGCAATCGGCGGATGGCTATGGGACAGTTACGGAAGCCATCTTCTGTTCATGATTTCATCATTGGCAGCTATAACGCTCTCTGTAGGGCTTTATGCCATGAGAAAACGTTTTACAATCTAGCTGGCAAAACAAACCTATGGCTCACAGTATTCGGTAAAAGAGACGTTTTGAATCGTTTTCGTGCGGAAGAAGGAGCTTTTGAAGCTCCGCAGAAACTTTACCGTAGTATGAGTTTCCGACTAAAGCGCCATTATAGGCGTTAATAGCTTTGTCATTTGAACCGTGTTTTTTGTAGCACTCCCATAAAATTCCGGCTGCGACATTGAGATTTGTATTTTCATTTAAAAGTCCATGAAGTGATACATTCATCCCTTTAAGCACATCTTTATGCATATTATTTATCTGCATCAGCCCAATATCAAAGCTCGGATAGCGGTAGTAATCCAAAAAATCAACTACACCTTTGGCCTGAAGACTGTTTTTGCTGTGAATTTCTACTACTTTCGTATAGGTGTTGTAAGGGATTCTACTGTTTTGCAGCATTATATAGAGTTTATCGCGCTGAACTTTTGTCAGTTTTGTATAGTTGACGGAGATTACCAGCGGGTCAAGATTGCTCTCCACCTTTGAGATAGCGTATAGCAACCTTGGCTCAATTCCGTATGCTTCTCCTGTGCGAATCCACATATTTGTGGCAGCTTGCGCGCTAAACATCAACAGCATCAACAACCAAAACACTCTTATCATTCTATACTGTTCCTTGATGGAAATTTGCCTATAGTGCCATCAAAGCAAAAACAGTACCTACTTTATTTTATTACTATTTTCTAAAGATTAGACTATTTTAATCAATTGTTTCTTATAATAGAGAAAGTTTCTTATGAGGGGTATTTTTACATGTCAATATCAACAGACGACAGATACAACACACTTGAGAAGAGTATAAAAAAGCTCGGATACGATAAGAGCTCTCTGATTGAGATTCTTCACAGTGCTCAAGAAACATTCGGATATTTGGGCATCGATACGCTTAAATTTATTGCTTCAAGATTAAAACTTCCATACTCAAAAGTTTACGGTGTTGCCACATTTTACAACTACTTCAGGCTAAAACCAAAAGGCAAACACAATGTCGTCGTCTGTTTGGGAACTGCTTGTTATATAAAAGGCTCTAACAAAATCCTTGAAAATATAGAACGTAGATACGGTATAAAAGCCGGCGAGACGACATCTGATGAGGCTCTTTCAGTTCTGACTGCGAGATGTTTCGGCTCATGCTCTCTTGCTCCCGTTATAGTTTGCGATGATGTGATAAAGCCAAAAATAACGCTTGAGAGCTCTACGCGCGAGATTGAGGAGATGATAAAATGATTACATCTATTGCGGAGTTACAAGAGCTCTCATGTAAAAAAAGAGAAGAAAATGAAAAAAATCCAAGAGAGATTGGGGTTGAGAGAAGTTCTGCTTTTTATACAAAACAGAGAAGAATTGTTTTACAAAACGAAGGACTCATCGACCCTGACGATATAGAGGATTATATTGCTCACGGCGGCTACATGTCACTTTTTAAAGCGCTAGATGAGATGACGCCAAAAGAGGTTATCGAAGAGGTAAAAATCAGCGCTCTGCGAGGTCGCGGCGGCGGAGGCTATCCGACAGGGCTAAAATGGGAAAGCGTCTCAAAAGTCATAAGCGAGCAGAAGTATATAATCTGCAACGGCGACGAGGGCGACCCAGGGGCTTTTATGGATAGAGCAGTTATGGAAAGTGACCCTCACAAAGTGCTTGAGGGAATGGCGATTGCGGGTTATGCATGCGGAGCAAACAAGGGCTATATCTATGTTCGCGCGGAATACCCCATAGCGGTCGAGAAGCTTAACAGAGCCATAAAACAGGCAACAAAGCTTGGGATTTTGGGAGAAAATATCGCACATAGCGGTTTTAATTTCAATGTAGAGATAAGACTTGGTGCAGGCGCGTTTGTCTGCGGAGAGGCGACTGCGCTTATAGCTTCCATAGAGGGAGGACGAGGCCATCCGCGGCAAAAACCGCCTCATCTAAGTGATTGCGGTCTTTGGGGTAAACCTACCGTTTTAAACAATGTCGAAACACTCGCAAACATCGCACCCATCATCAAAAACGGCGGCGCTTGGTTTAAGTCCATTGGCACAGAGAACTCAAGCGGAACAAAAGTTTTTGCACTCACGGGACATATAAAAAACACGGGACTTGTAGAAGTACCGATGGGAACGACTTTAAGAGAGCTTATCTTTGATATAGGCGGCGGCGTTGAAGAGGGCAGAAAATTTAAAGCCATACAGTCAGGAGGACCCAGCGGAGGGTGTATTCCCGAGCATCTTTTAGACCTGCCTGTGGATTATGAGTCGCTTAAAAGTGCCGGCTCCATCATGGGAAGCGGAGGTTTAATAGTTATAGACGACAGCTCAAATATGGTTGAGATTGCACGCTACTTTATGGACTTTTGTGCAGACGAGTCTTGCGGAAAATGCACACCTTGTCGAGTAGGCACAACCCAGCTTACACAACTGCTGGATAAATTTATAGAGAAAAAAGCGACAAAAAAAGATTTTGAACTTCTAAAAGAGATGTGCAAAGTGGTCAAAAGTACCAGCCTTTGCGGGCTTGGACAGACTGCACCAAATCCGGTTTTAAGCACAATAAGATACTTTGAAGATGAGTATCTAGCGGGGATTAAAGATGATTAGAGAAAAAGTAAGAGTTAAAAGCTTTAAGATAAACGATATCTGCGTAACTGGACAATCAAACCAGAGTATTTTGGAAGTTGCGCGCGACAACAACATCGAGATTCCTACTATGTGCTACTTAGAGGGACTTAGCTGTGTCGGCTCATGCAGAATGTGCATAGTGGAGATACAGGGCAGCCATGAACCTACCCCTGCATGTACCGCAAAGATAAAAGAGGGGATGGAAGTCACCACTTCTTCGCCTCAAATAGAAGCCGCAAGAAAGATGATACTCTCCATGATGTTTAGCGAGCGCTCTCACACATGCTCGACATGCGTTGCAAACGGAGACTGCGAGCTCCAAAACAAATCGGTAGAACTGCCGCTTGAACATAGCCAAGTGCCATACCTGAACCAAAGATTTGAGATAGACGCTTCTCATAAAAACTTTGTAAACGACCCAAACAGATGTATTTTGTGCACAAGATGCATCCGTGTCTGCGATGAGATTGAGGGCGCGCATGCGCTTGATTTGGCGGGCAGAGGGTTAAACATGAGAATAATTCACGATATGGATGAACCGTGGGCAGATTCGCAGAGTTGCACGAGCTGCGGAAAATGCGTCTATGTCTGCCCTACAGGTGCACTTTATGAGAAAGATATTAGCGAAGAAGAGGTCATTAAAAAGAGAGAGATTATTACAGAGCTTATAAAAAATAGGGGTAAATAATTTCTAAAATTCCAATGTTTTTGAAAAGTGGAATGTCCCCTATAAAGTAGACAAATTTTTAATCAGTTAATTGGATAAAATAAATGAGAGCAGTTTAAGCGGAAGTCTGTTTGATAATTAACTACTATACTTCATACCTTAGATTACTTCGTCGCAGGCTCCTTGACACATGACGGTCATTGCGAACAAAGTGAAGCAATCTAAAAAGAGGGTTATGAAAAGAAGTCTACTCGTATTTAAGAGAAAGTACTGCTTGAAAATATGCTATAATTTTTTCATAAAAATTAACTATGAAATTTTATGGAGAATTCAATGGTACATTATGCACAAAGTGAGCTTTTATCTATTACCGATTTTGCAAAAAAGATAGGGAATATTGTCAAAGGCGTTAGAGAAGAAGCAATCGAGAAAATCGGTATTTTAAAAAACAACCGCTTAGAGGCTGTGCTTATATCGACAAATGAGTATGAGAGACTTAAGCGATATGAAGAGATTGTCGAAGAGTTAGAAAACCAAGAACTTCTGAAAATAGTTGAACATAGAGCAAAAACTTCGCTCAGTGAATATCTCTCATCTGAGGATATGGCAAGGAAATTTAATATAGACTTGAATAGTCTGTAAAATG
>JAURYA010000078.1 GCA_030654155.1 Sulfurimonas sp.
GATGGCTTTTTAAACAAAAAGATTTTAAACGGCTACAGATACTTTTATGACAAAAATTTAATCGAGATTATTACTTGCGGCGCGACACACGGTTTTTTACCGCTGTTATCGGTAAATAAACAAGCGGTAAGAGCGCAGATAGAAGTTGCCGTAGAGTCTCATAAAAAACATTTTAACAAAGCTCCAAAGGGCATCTGGCTCCCCGAGTGTGCTTACTATGAGTCGTTAGATGCTATACTAAAAGCCTGCGGGATAGAGTTTTTTATTTTGGACACCCACGGTTTAGCTTATGCGACTCCAACCCCAAAAAACGGTGTCTATGCGCCGATAGTAACGCCGAACAAAGTAGCGGTATTTGCAAGAGACAATGAGTCATCCAAACAAGTCTGGAGTTCAAAAGATGGTTACCCAGGTGATTTTTCTTATCGTGATTTTTACCGAGATGTCGGATATGACCTTGATTTTGAATATATAAAAGATTATATCAATCCCGATGGCATAAGGATATTTACCGGATTTAAGTATTATAAGATTACAGGAAAGAGCGACTACAAAGAGATTTACGACCCATCTGCCGCACTGCAAAAAACTGTAGAACATGCGCAGAATTTTCACTTTAACAGAGAGATACAGATGAACCAAGTAGGTTCTATGATGGATAGGCTCCCCGTTATAGTATCTCCATACGATGCAGAACTCTTTGGACATTGGTGGTTTGAAGGTCCTGAATTTTTATATAACATGTTTAAAGAGATAGACAAACATAAAGTTATAAAATCAATCACTCCGCTGCAATACCTAAACATGTACCCGCAAAATCAAGAAGCGGTTCCGCACCCCTCATCTTGGGGAGACAAAGGCTACTTTGATGTGTGGCTGAATCACTCAAACGACTGGATATATAGACACCTTTATGAGATGTCCGACACAATGTGCGACTATGCAAACAGATACTTTAATGCAAACGAGCATCAAACTGAAGTGTTAAATCAAATGGCGAGAGAACTGCTTCTTGCCCAAAGCAGCGACTGGGCTTTTTTAATGACGACTGAGACTGCTACAGAGTACAGCACAGCCAGAACAAAAGAGCATATATATAACTTTTTCAAGCTTGCAGATACGCTTGAGAACAACTATTTTGATGAGGAGCTTTTCGCTGCCATAGCCAAGAAAAACTCTATATTCGATTTTTTAGATTTTAGAGTTTATTCAAGTAATCAGAATATTTAGGGTAAAATTTTACCCTTCATAACAATCTAAATCTTTTAAATTTACAAAAAATTCCATCTCCTCATATCTTAGAGCCCTTATCATGTTTGTGCTGCCGCTTACCCCCGATGGGTCGCCGGCTGTGAGGATGTAACTTCTCTCGAAGCTGATTAGATTGCGCTTTATTCCATCGTTTAAAAGTTGGTTCAGCATCTGCCCGATTGAGCCTTTTTTTACCAAAAATGCGGGAACAACTCCCCAAACAATAGTAAGAAGTCTTGCTGTTTTTTGCGAATGAACGCCCGCGTAAATAGTCTGATTTGGTCTGTATCTTGCTATTTTTTTGGCACTGTTGCCGGAGTTTGTCATAGCAATAATCCCGTCTGTTTTTAGATGGTTCGACAACCTTGCAGCGGAGTAGTTTATGCTGTCAGTAAAATCATGCATCACAAAATCTACAAATTTATAATACGGATAAGTTGACCTCTCGGTCGCTCTGATGGTTTCCATCATAATTGTCACGGCCTCTACTGGATATTTGCCCACTGTTGTCTCCTCGGAAAGCATAACAGCGTCAGTTCCGTCAAGTATGGCATTTGCCACATCGCTTATCTCCGCCCTTGTCGCACTCTTAGAGTTTGTCACCGAGAGAAGCATTTGGGTAGCGGTAATTACAGGCTTGCTCATCTCATTTGCTTTTTGGATAATCATTTTTTGAACCTGAGGCACTTCATAGTAAGGAATCTCTATCCCCAAATCGCCTCTTGCAACCATTATTCCATCACTTGCTTCTATGATTTCGTCAATATTTTCAACAGCGTCAAACTTCTCTATTTTTGCAAAAATCTGCACATCTCCGCCAAAAGAGCTTACAATCTCTCTGGCTTTTATGACATCCCCAGCGTGCTGCACGAACGATATAGCCATAAAATCAACATCATTTTTTACACCCCACTCCATATCTTTTATATCTTTTGGCGTAAGCACATCAAGCCCTAGTTTGGTGTTTGGAAAATTAACCCCTTTAAAAGAGGACAAAATACCGTTGCTAAGAGCTTCAACCACAATTTTGTCATCTTTTATCTCTACTATTTTTGTCTTAATCTGCCCGTCGCAAAAGAAGATATAGCTATCCATCTGAAGATTTTGTAAAATTTTCGGCTCGCTAATGCTTACTACATAGCTCTCATTTTGGCTTTTGTATCCCGTTACATCACTTTTTAAAATCTCTATTTTATCGCCGTGAATAATCTCAAAAGCGCCATCCAAAGCCCCTACCCTTACCTTTGGACCGCTGATATCCTGTAAAACACCTATAAACAAACCTGTTTGCTTGCTCGCCTCTCTAATCCTTTGCAAAATGTTCAGGTGATACTCATGAGTACCGTGAGAAAAGTTTAACCTAAAGACATTTACTCCTGCTCTTATCAACTCTATGATTTTTTCCAAGCTATCCGACGATGGTCCAACGGTTGCTACTATTTTTGTTCTTTTTTTCATGGCTTAAGAGTATCCTCTGGTTATAATCATTAATGCTTGTATATTACCATCAAAATTATTTATTTTATATTTTCACATTTAGAAAATAGATACACACTCAAAATGATATAATTTCTAAAAATTTATAAGCTTTAGGAATCAATAATAAATGGAATTTACTTTAGAAGCCACCTCAAAAAACGCTCGTGCATGTACAATCAAAACAGCTCACTCGACTATAAAAACTCCTGTTTTTATGCCTGTTGGAACGCTTGGAAGTGTCAAAGCGCTGGATATGGAAGATGTTGTTGATCTGCTTGGCGCTGAGATAATTTTGGCAAATACTTATCACATGTATCTTCGTCCCGGAGATGAAACGGTTGCCAAAATGGGCAAACTTCATGGCTTTACAACCTACCCTAAAAGCTTTTTAACGGACAGCGGCGGTTTTCAGGCGTTTAGTCTAAGCAGTATCTCTAAGCCATCCCAAAACGGCATAGAGTTTAGAAGCCACATTGACGGAAGCAAGCACTTTTTTACACCGAAAAAAGTTATAGATATTCAGCACAATCTAGGCTCAGACATTATGATGATTTTGGATGATTTAGTCGCACTTCCCGCAACTCAGGAGAGGATTGCGCTAAGCATCGAGAGAACTACGGCATGGGCAAAAGAGTCAATCGAGTACTTTAGAGCAAAACAAAAAGAGGGTGTCGGCTTGGAGCAAAACATTTTTGCCATTATCCAAGGCGGAACAGACAAAGCGTTTAGAACAAAAAGTGCAAACGAGCTTTGCGCTCTTGATTTTGACGGTTTTGCCATCGGCGGACTATCGGTAGGCGAGTTAAATGAAGAGATGTACAATACGGTTGAACACACCGTGCAGCATATGCCTAAAGATAAACCAAGGTATCTGATGGGTGTCGGAACTCCCGAAGATTTGATAGAAAATATTGAGCGCGGCATCGACATGTTTGACTGTGTTATGCCTACTAGAAATGCAAGAAACGGAACACTTTTTACATCTTTTGGACGCATAAATATAAAAGGCGCTAAGTTTAAAGAGGACGCTTTACCTGTTGACAGTGAGTGCGAATGTCTTACATGTAAAAGATACTCCAGAGCTTATCTGAACCATCTCTTTCGTGCCGGCGAGATATCATATTTCAGGCTTGCAACCATCCACAATCTCCACTACTACCTCAACCTTATGAGAGAGGCTAGAGAGGCGATTTTAGAGGATAGATACGCAGAGTTTAAAGCAGATTTCTATGCAAAGAGAAGCTAGAAAATAGCTTTTACTTCGCCGTAGAGTTTTTCGTCCACTCTTGACTTACATTTTTATCCCGAATTTTTCAAGAATTAATATCATCAAGTAATAAGCAATTATTGTCAATATAACTGAAATAGCCATACTCGGATAAAAGCTTATTCCTTTTTTTATTAAGATTGGGAACATTATAAACAATGTCATTGACGGAGGAATCAACCAAATAATTTTGTTTGAAAATTCTACCGCAGCATTGCTGTTGTTTGTATCTAAATACATCCAAGTCATAGCTAATATTGACACTAACGGAATAGCCGCCAATAAGGCACCCACCAGAGAACTTCTCTTCGTTATTTCAGATATAAGTACGATTAAAAGCGCTGTAATGATGATTTTTGCAATGTAGTAATACATTATTTCTCCTTAATAATGCCAGCCAGACAAGAGGCTGACACATTGGCTACTGACCTGTAAAATTAGCACCAGCCATATCACCGTATTGATTCACAAAAACATATAGAGTTTGCTTCTCTTTATTTAACTCTTTTTGATTTTTAAAAGTAACTACCCATTCAGGCACTGATTGGTAAGTTCGCTGTTTTGCGCTCTCAATTGGAACATTATCCCAGCTCTTATCAAGCTTTCCATCAAGTGTATAGTTTTTAAGCTGTCTTATAGCAATCTCTTTGGCCTTTGCTTCATTGATTTTTGTCTTTGAGCTGCTGTGGTCATGTCCGTGGTCGTGCCCTGCACCCCCGTACAGTGGATTTACTCCGAGTGTTAAAATGGCTGCAACAGCAACCTTTGTAATAATTTTTTTCATTTTGTTCTCCTTGTTATAATGAACCGTGTCTGTTTTGTTTTGACTCTTGCGCATCCATATCAAGATGAATATGCGTGTGAGCGTCTTTGTTAAAGCCGAACTCCTCTTCGTTTGTAGTATGCAAATAGCCATGCAACTGCATAAGCAACAGCATGAAACCTGCGAACATAAGAACTTGGTTGGCAACCTTGCTGTGCTGCATAAATGACTCTTTCTTGCGCCAAAGCATTAGAATGAAAAGTATTGGAATCAGGGCAATAATTTGTCCAAATTCAACACCGATATTGAATGAAATAATTCTCAGTAGTATATCGAGGTTGTCTTCACCAAGCGGAAGCTGTTGCAGTCGTGTTGAAAGTCCGAAACCATGAATAAGTCCAAATAGAAATACCATCCATAACAGGTTTGGAGATTTGACATGCAGGTAGCTCTGGAAGCCTTTATTGTTATCAAATGCCTTGTAAATGATACTTATTGCAATGACAGCGTCAATAAGATAATAATTGGCGTTAATCCCCATAAAAGTTGCAAAAATCAATGTGATACTGTGTCCCAATGTAAAAACGGAGACGAATTTCACGATATCTTTGAGTGTGTTTAAGAAAAAGACCACACCAAACAAAAAGAGCAGGTGATCATACCCGCTAAGCATATGGGTAGCACCAAGCCAAATATATTTGAGGTTCCCCCCATCAAGCATTGCCTGCTTGTCTGCAGCTGAAATACCGTGCGCAAAAGCCATGGTACTCAGCAGAAGCAATGCACTTAAAATTAAAAGTGTTTTCATAGATTTCCTTCTGAAAAATTGTAAAAGTAATAATAGAGTTCTTGCAAAACTTAAAACAGACTCACTAAGGCTTCGCTGCGCTGCAGAA
>JAURYA010000096.1 GCA_030654155.1 Sulfurimonas sp.
ATTTACTTGCTTAGTTTTCAATGATCTCAAACTTCGATTTTTAAACCTAAACTTTAGGTCTCTATGTTTGTGGATGGGAATTATAGGCAAGTTACCCTTATTTATTTCTTAATTGCTGAGAGAGTTTTGAAAGAATTTTTAGAAGATGATTTTTTGGGCAGAACACACTGTAAAATGACATTATTTTACAATATGTGTGCATACCCTGTTTCAGGCTCTATTGCAATATCTAAACTTCCTTCGTCGCTTATAAGTATAAATTTGCATTGTGCAGTTAAAAGAGAAGTTGTAGTGCCGCTAGAAATATAAGGTGCAGCATCATCGCTTATATCTCCCTTTATCGGTCTTCCAAGATAATCAAATGCTATTCTTATAGCATCTCCGCAGCCCGTGGTTGTAACTGATGTAATTCCATATTTTTCACCTATATTCAACTCTCTAGTAACTCTAGAATCCGTTGCGTATGAAATAACACCAGCAAATCCACCTGTCAATAATTTACTTGAATCCATTGGATTTTTTGCCAGTTCGCTTATCCCTGGATTTCCACTAAATGTGAGAGAATCTGAAAAAATAGAATACGCTACCCCACCGTTAGTATGTGTTGCTGAAGTTCCAAACAGTAATTGCCATCTCCTTTTATGCCAGTTACTGTCGTCTGCATCAAACTTATCATCAACCATCGCCAAATGCTGTGTATATCTGATATGCGAAACAACTTGTATAGCAGCTTCACGAAGTTTATTTGACCCCGTTCTTGGAATTACTACTGCGGCTAAAATCCCAATTATAACAATTACAAATATTAATTCCATCATGGTAAATGCTTTTTTCATAGTAATCCAGTTAAATCTATTTGCTACAAGTATAGCAAAAAATATATGAAATTTAGAAATGAAGTTATAGAGCTCGCGTTAAGGGGAGAGAGGCAGAGACGCTCAAGGAGAGAGTTCTCCTTGAAGTTAAAAAAAACGGATTATATTTCTTCCGCTACTTGAACATCATATAAGATATCATCCATAGGATGTCTATACATCGGCATTGCAAGACGTTTTTCATCAAGTACGTGACCGATAAATCCTATGCTTCTTCCTACAATAAAAAACGCATTTAGAGTTCCTGAAGTAATAAACTCGTTAATCTCTTCTTCAGAATAGCCAAGCGCTCTCCACATATCAACCATTAAGATGCCGATAGTACCGTCAACGTTAAGAATAAGATTCTCTTTTTTAGATGTTGTCAACTGCTCAACAGTCAATGCGTAATCTAAAAGTGGAGTAGCAGGGAAACATTTAGCTGCATACTTCTTAAGCCCCTCTACACGCAAGTCCGGGTTTTTAAGAGATTTGATTCTATGTCCGATACCCGGAATTGGAATACCCTCTTTTTTCATGTGATTTAAGAAATCCGCAGGAGATAGCTTATTGTCATTTGCATATTTAAAATATTTAGCAGCGTCATCGATTGCACCGCCAAATCTTGGTCCGATTGTCAAAAGTCCTGTTACAAGTGATTCGACAACGCTTTTTCCAGCTCTTGCCGTAACTTTTGCATTGTGTGCGCCAGAAACTGCAGGACCGTGGTCTGCAACTGTTTTAATTACAGTCTCAATAAAATCAGTAGCCCATTTTGGATACTGTTTTTTGAACCATAGAAGTGAAACAACATCGCCGATTCCTTTTCCAGTGTCAGGTGTTGCAAGAGAAGAGATTGGGAAGCCAGCATATGTAGCCTCATCACCTCTGTCATCAGAAATCGTACAGATAAACTCTTTAGATTTTCTAACACTTGGGCATGTGTTCATAGCCGGCTCTGAAATATTTTTAATAATTCCCTCTGCATGTAGTTCGTGATAAACCGCGCTTATTATTTCCGGCAGATCATTAAATGACGCAGGAACATGTATTCCTACATCTTTCATCGCTTTGTTTTTAGCTTCAGCAGTTTCCATGTCGCCGTTTGCAGATGCTCCCGCGTGACCGAATTGTACGCCGCTGTCGTAATACTTAGCAATCGTACCGATACACCATGCGATAATAGGTTTTTTGATTTTTCCAGACTTTACAGCCTCGATAACTTTGTACTCTTCAGTTCCGCCGACTTCGCCTAAAAGTAACATGTATTTTACTTCTGGGTTTGCTTCCATTCTTAAAAGGTTGTCAATAAAAACTGAACCGACAAATCTGTCTCCACCGATAGCAACACCCTCGGCGATACCATCAGCATTGATTGCGATTATGTTAGAAAGCTCATTGAAAAGTCCTCCTGAACGTGTTACAAGACCACATGAACCTGCACGGTGAAGTTTAGACTGAACTATATTTTCAATTGTTCCGCCGATATTTGCAATTTTAAAAGCACCCGGAGCAATAGCGCCAACAGTTGCAGGTCCGATTACAGTTACATTTTTCGCTTTTGCAGTAGCATTCATCTTGCGTGCAAGTCTCTCAGGAATACCCTCAGCAGTTACCATAATTGAAGTAAAACCGCCAAGCGCCAATGCTTCCATAGTTACATCGTAAGCAGTTCTAAAAGATGCAAAGTTTAAAAGTACATCAGCTTGTGGCTGAGCAGCTTTTGCTTCTGCAGTATTTTTATAAAGTGGAATCATAATCTCATCAGGACCGTAAAAAAACTTATCGAACTTGCTGTTGCTTGTAGGAGCAACGATACCTGCAACTGAAGGCTTTTTTCTTTTAATCGTATAGTCATAATCCAACATTCTTTGAATAGCTGTTGTGTTGTTATTCCAAAAAATTGACTGTGTGTCTTTAGTAAATAATTGTGCCATCTCTTCCCCTTACTTTGCTAGTGCCATACGCACAATGTCAGTAACATGTGTTTCCGGTCCGTAAACTTCTATATAAAGACCAAGTCTATCAGCAGCTTCTTTAATATCTTTTAGACCTTTTTCATAGTTTGGTCCGCCACGTCTAACATAAATTTTTATACCGACTTTTTTCATTTTATCAGCGTAATTATCAAATGCTTGAATAATACCTGTAAACGTTTTTGCAACATCTGTAAAGTTCGCAATAGCGCCGCCGATGATTAAAACTTTGTCTCTGCCATTAGCATCTTTGCTTCTTGTCATAAGATTTAAGATTGTCTCAGCATAAAATTTTGTCTCACTAGTTGTCGGTCCGCCCGAGTATTCACCGTAATTAGCAAGGTCTTCGATTCCAGCTAAGTCCGCAATAGTATCTGCATAAACAACTGAAGCGCCGCCGCCTGCTACCATTGTCCAGATTCTAGCTTCCGGCTTAAGAATAGTCAGCTTTAGTGAAGCGCCTGATTTACTGTCAGCATCTTCTATAGCTAAAACTTCAGGAGATTTCTCTTCCATACCAAAAGAAGTTGGGAAATCTACATCGCCCCACTCGTCTCTCATCATAAAACCTGCCGTATCGTCAAGTTTTGCAACCATGTCTAGCAGTTCAACTTTTTTGCCTTGTAAAACAAACGGATTTATTTCAAGATATGCAAAATTTAACTCTCTGTAAGCCTTAAAGAAACCTATTGCAAACTCAGCAAACGCATCTTTATCATGTTTTGCAACATCTTTTGGAATACTTTTTTTGATTTTTTCTGCAATCTCTTCTTCTGTTGCAGTGATTGGGAATTTAACTTCTACAACTTTATCCCAATTCTCTTCAACTTCCATACCGCCCTCAGCTGACATGTAAAGAACATCGTCATCGCCTACACATGTAGCAGAAATATAATACTCTTCTTCTTGAGAGTGCGGAGTAAAAGGCTCAACGATAAAGTGAGTAAGCATATCTACTTTTGGTTCGCCTGTTGGAGTATCTCCCTCAAATGAGAAAGAGACAGATTGCTTTTGGCTTGATTTTTCATCAATCCAAGAGACTGCTTTAGCCAAAGATACATCGCCGGGCTTAGAGTCTTTAAATAAAACTAAACCGTTTTTTCCTCTTTTACCAAATAGCATATCCGGCTTAGCAACCAGTGCTTTTTCTTTTAACCATGTTTTTTCTTTTGCAGCTTTAGTCAGTTCTGATCCGTTTTGAACCATAATTGTTTCATATGCATAAGAAAAACCTGGAAAATACTTATCCCAATGCTTAGCCAAAATTGACTTTGCGTCAAATTCTCTAATCGCTTTTTGAGCCATTGCAACTCCCTGTTTTTAATATTTATGAAATATTATCACAGGTTAACTAATCTAGTGCCATTTGAGCGGATTAACTCTTGTATAGATTTAATTTATGTTTATCTTTGTAACATTTGCCGAGTAAACAACCCTATCTTTGTAACTAATTGTTACACTATCTGAATTTCTTGAATCTGAATAATTTTCTTCAAGTAGATAATTGTTGCATTTTGTTACACCGTAAAACGCCAATCTTTTTGACATTTTTTTGTTCGTGCCAACACAACTTATTCCCCTCTTTTTAAGCTCGTGCGAGAGCTCTTTTGCAACATGCATATTATAGGAGAAGTGCTTTCTTGGCTCTTTTACTACGCGATAGAGATATTTATTAAATAAAACTGCGGAACTATTTATCAACAACAACGCCACTGAAACAATAAATACAAATTTATAATTTCTCCTAAATATATTCAAGCGAACCCTGTATGAGCTCTCAAACGTTTGAGCAATAAGAGGAAGCGCCAAAATCAGATATGGTGCAAAATACTCCACGCCTACTCGCTGCCTAAACGACAACAAAAGTGAAAAAACAAGTGCTGTCGTTGATATAAACCACAATAAATCTATATCCTTAGTCAAATATCTTCTATATAGCACATAAAAGAGGTAGATAAAAATAATCGGGGTAAAAATTGCGGCATACAATCCTAAAGAGTTTAAAAAATAACCTTTTGGAGAGCCGTGCATGTCAATGCCGTAGATAAAGAGCGAAGCAAACATCAGTGCTATGTTAAATAGCAAAAAGTTTCTATCTTTTTTGTATATGGAAAATAGTGCCAGAGCCGTAAATAGATAGACAAAATTGCCGTCAATCAACATATAGAAAAGGAGTAACGGATATATAAACAGTATAGAATGATTTTCATATAGATAAACAAACAACAGTAGTCCAAAAAGGATTACGCCTGCGCTGTTAACTATGATTGCCGAGCTCATAACCCCCGGCAAAAGGACAAAAATAAGGAGCAGCCAGAGCCTGTTTCTCTCTACATGTAGATATTTTGCGGAAATTTTATAAAGCAGTATCGCGCTTAATATATGCAGGAGTATCATTGGAAATCGCAAAGCGAAGTCGTTTTGACCAAAAACAAATATAGAAAATTTTATCAAAAGTTGCAGAAATGAGAAAT
>JAURYA010000099.1 GCA_030654155.1 Sulfurimonas sp.
TTGGTCGCTGAAGCTGTTTTTATATTTTTACCGGCAGAAAATGAGATAAAAGAAAAAACAAAAGAGTTAGAAGATATAAATAAAAATTTAGAAGAGCGCGTGAGAGCGGAAGTGGCAAAGAACGAAGAACAAACTCTGCAAATTATTCATCAATCAAGACTTGCGACAATGGGAGAGATGGTCAGCATGATTGCTCACCAATGGCGCCAGCCTTTAGCATCAATATCGGCAATATCCGGAACCCTTTCGCTTGATATAATTATGGACAACTACAAAGCCGATTTTTTCCAAAAAGAGCTAGACTCAATTGATGAACTGGCACAACATCTCTCTTCAACAATAGATGATTTTAGGGATTTTTTCAAAACCGACAAAGAGCTTTGCTATGAAGAGATAAAAAAGATTGTCGAAAAAAGCTTTAAAATTATTGCTCCTACATTAGAGGCAAAAAGAATAACCTTTGACAATAGCATAGAGGATAATATTTTTGTAAATACCTATGTTTCTGAAATTAAGCAGGTACTTTTAAACATAATGAAAAACGCTGAAGATGTATTGGTGGAAAAAAAGATTCAAAATCCAACTATTTGGATTAGAGGAAGCGAAAACAATGGCTTTGCGGAGCTAATTATTGAAGATAACGCAGGAGGCATCTCGAACGAGGTCATAAATAGAATTTTTGAACCATACTTCACTACTAAAAAATCCAAAGACGGAACAGGGCTTGGACTTTACATGTCAAAGATAATCGTAGAAGAACATTGTAAAGGGAAGTTAAGTGTTGAAAACGGAAAGTATGGCGCAAAGTTTACCATAAACATTCCGCTTAGCTCAGAGCCCAACCGCAAAAAAGCAGTTGAGGAGTCTGATTTTTAGCCTAAAATTGCTACAACTTGTCCTTCTGCTACTTTGTCATTTGTTGCAACATTGATGGATTTTACAATACCACTTTTTGGTGCAACGATGTCTATCTCCATCTTCATTGATTCTAAAATCAAGATAACATCACCTTCATTTACTTTTTGACCCGGATTAGCAACTATTTTCCATACGTTACCAGGCAGCAATGCTTTAATCTCAGATCCATCAATCACAGGTGCTGCTTTTGGAGCAGAAGCTACAGGTGCAGAAACTGCTGTACTTTCACCGTTTACCGCAACTACTTGAATATCCACATTACCTTCTGCAACTTGAACACTAAACTTTTGACCATCTACAACTACCGTATAATTTCCGCTTCCCATACTTCTACTCCCTTGTGATTTGCTTTCTTCTTCTTTTTTCATATTTGATATCTTACGAACGTTTAACTCACCCTCTCCTTTAAGGAAAGCGATACCTTTATCCTGACAAGCAGCTGCAATAAAAATATTTTCTTCAGTTATTTCAATATTTTCATCTTTAAGCCTATTTATCCATGTAGCCAAAGATTTACTCTCATCAGCATTTGCCAAATCAAGAGCTTTTTCTGTAGTTTGTGGCAAACCTAACTTCTCAGAAGCAATTCTTACAATTTCAGGGTCCGGAGCAACCGGAGTCTTGCCGAAATACCCAAGTACCATTTTTCCATAACCTGGAGCAATAGCGTTCCATGGACCTTGCATAACATTGTTAAGAGCCTGCTGGAAATAAAATTGTGAAACCGGTGTTACAGATGTTCCGTATCCACCTTTTTTTACAACTTCCGTCATAGCAGCAATAACTTCCGGAAATCTGTCAAATATGCCATTATCGCGCATCATTTGAGTATTTGCCGTAAGTGCACCGCCAGGCATTGGCGAGAATGGAATTATCGGAGAGACCATTGTCGCTTCAGGAGGCATAAAATAATCAGATAAACAATATTGAAGCTCTTTTTCATAAGTAAGTATCTTATCTATCTCAAGCCCGCCAAGGTCATAATTCATACCTTTAGTTGCGTGAAGCATAGTTAAAATATCCGGTTGACTTGTCCCACCGCTTACAGGTGCTGCAGCCATGTCAATACCGTCAACACCAGCTTCAAGTGCAGCCAAATATGCAGCAACCGAAACACCGGCAGTCTCGTGGGTATGAAGACGAAGATGAGTTCCCTCAGGAATCAAACGTCTAGCCATTTGAATAGTTTCAAAAACTTTTTGAGGATTTGAAGTTCCAGACGCATCTTTAAAACAGATACTGTCATAAGGAATGCCGCTATCTAAAATTTCACGTAAAGTTTTTTCATAAAATTCTACTGTATGAGCGCCGTAACATCCAGGAGGCAGGTCCATCATTGTTACAACTACTTCATGCTTTAGTCCATAATGAGTTATTCGCTCTGCTGAATATTTTAAATTTTCAACATCATTTAATGCATCAAAATTTCTAATTGTTGTCGTGCCGTGCTTTTTAAACATCTTTGCATGTAAATCTATAAGTTCTTTAGAACCGGTATCTAGCATCACAGTGTTTACACCGCGAGCCAATGTTTGAAGATTTGCATCAGGCCCTACAATAGCGCGAAACTTATCCATCATCTCAAATGCATCTTCTCTTAAGTAGAAGTACAGAGATTGAAATCTAGCCCCGCCTGCAAACTCGAAGTGAGTAATTCCCGCAGTTTTTGCAGCTTCCACCGCTGGAAAAAAATCGTTCATTAACACACGACCTCCAAAGACCGACTGAAAGCCATCCCTGAATGTTGTATCCATTATATCTATAAATTTTTTAGCCATATATAAATCCTTAACTTTCTATGTGATGTTTAATTGCTGCCGTAATAGCTGCAACTATCTTTTTCTGATCTACTTGATCATTTTGATTACCTTGAATACATTGAGTGCTTTGAACTGAAGAATTTGTATCTACTAGAATTTCAGGAAAAAATCTATGTACAAAATTTGACATACCACCCATGAAATATATCATTATTATCAAAAATAAAAATACAGTTCCCATCCCAAGAAACATAAATTTAATACTCTCTACTACAAGGTTAGTTTCCATTAATATACCTTTTCTAATATGTTTCGCGGTACTTTACTATATTAATGTTTAAAAAGAGTTTGTGCTATTTTTGTAGCATTTAAAAATTCTCGAGTTGTTACTTTTTGATTATATAATTCACATAAAAAGAATATAGGACTAATATGAGAAATGAAAATGTAGTAAAATTCGGACTAATCAATACAATCGAGGGCTACTCATATCTAGCGCTTATTTTTATTGCAATGCCGATGAAGTATCTTCTGGCAATCCCGATGGCTGTAAAAATTGTCGGCATGATTCATGGAGTTTTATTTATAATTTTTTGTCTGCTTCTTGTAAAAGCATGGCAAGAAGCAAAGTGGCCGTTTAAAGAAAATATAATATTTTTCATAGCGTCGCTTATACCTTTTGGAACCTTTTTTACAAAAAATAAAATAAAAACTTATGAATTAAAAAGTTTTGTTTAGTTAAAATATTTTCATTAATTAAAGGAATGAGTTTATGATTGGTGGAATGTACGAACAAGATTTTATAGCCTATATTATATTTGGGTTGGTATTAAACTTTATGTTTTCAATATTTTTTGGGCTATATCTTAGTAAAAATATAGGTATGCAGGAGATGATTAAATCAAAGGGAGATAAGGAACAGCCGCTGCTTGTAAGCCTTAGCCTTTTTATTCCATATGCAAAGATGGCTATAACTCTCTACAGGGTTGCAGTACTGCAAATATTCTTTCTTAACAAGGGTTATTCTCACAAAGAGTTTTGGATATATATGACTTCAAATAGACTAAATAAGTTGGATTAGGCAGATAATATGAATGATTTTAGGATGAAAGTTATACTTACGATTTTGACGGGTATAATCTTTTCATTCTTATTTATTTTACTTGCTTTTATTTTGCCGACACAAAGCGACAAACAGATAATTATAAAAAAACACAGCAACGACCCGCTTCTTCAAGAAGTATCCAAATCCTTTGCAAAATAGAGTTACAGAGAGTTTTTAACCTCAATCAGCTTAAGTGTTTCGTAGGCGCATAGCGGATGTAATTTTACTGCGGATATCTCTAGAGCCTTGACACACAATCTCAAATAATCTAAGTCTTCGTTATGCATGATAACTTCAAGTAACTTTTCGGCATCTTTAATACGAAGATTTCTTACAACACCTAAATTTTTATGCGCCAGATTTTTAATATCTGTATAATCTAAAGACTTGCTTTCTAATTCATCTTTTTTTAACTCATGAATATATTTGTAAAATGATATTTTTGATTTTAAAATCTGTATTACATAATCTTCAATTAGCTGGCAAACAGTTTCATCATCCAAAGACAATTCTCTAACTGCTTCGCTGATATCATAACGATAACCAGATATATTTAAATGCCCAAGGCTCTGCTTAATGAAGAAGTCACCCTCCGCCAACAATAAATCTATCTTCCGTCGAAGTTCGGCATTTTCAGGCCGTCTTTTGTTTTTATATTTATTGTCCATAAGCATAAAATATCATATTTTTTTTCTTTTTTCATTGTTAAGAGTAAAAAAAGATATAAACAAATTATGAGTGCTACAAATGCACTCATAAAGCGAATTATATTGCTTTTGCAATAATTCTGTTCAGTCTTGAAATAAAGCCGGCAGTATCATCAAGTTCAATTCCGTCAAAAAGTTTTGCCTGATCTAGCAGTACATGAGCAGCGTCGCTAACCAAATTTTGGTCAACGGAATCTTTTAATTTTATAATCAACTCATGTTTAGGATTTATTTGAAGAATTCGCGCCGGAGCAGGCATATCTCCGCCTTGACCCATCTGTCTCATAATTTTTGCCATCATGTACGCTGAGTCTTCCTTGTCCTCTTTTAGTTTTACAGGGGAATCAACCAAGTCAAAAGTAACTTCAACCGATTTTACGCTCTCTCCTAGTGCATCTTTTAGCTCTTTAGTCAGATTTTCAAATGTCTTAGCACTCTCTTCGTGAGCTTTTTTGTCATCTTCATTCTCTTCAAATTTAGCATCGCTTACATGTACAAGTTTGTACTCCTTGTACTCTGTTACCATTGGGAAAATAATCGTATCAATCTCTTCGTTTAAAACCAAAACATCAATGCCGCGAGATTTAAATCTCTCGAGTGCCGGAGAGTTTTTCAGCATTGAGAGCGAAGTTTTGCCGGTAATATAGTAAATCTCTTTTTTAGCTTCATCTACATTTTTAATAAAATCTTCAATCATTACAGTTTCATCTGAATTTAGAGTATTGAACTTTAGAAGCTCTAAAATCTTCTCACGATTGCCATAGTCACTGTAAAGCCCCTCTTTTAGAACATTTCCAAACTCTTTAAAGAATGTTTCATACTTCTGTTTCTCTGCTTTTGCCATTTTAGCAAGCTCTGAGAGAACTTTTTTAACAGAGGCATTTTTGATTTTTGCCATAACCGCGTTTGACTGTAAAATCTCACGAGATACATTTAGCGGCAAATCTTTAGAGTCAATTACACCGCGTAAAAATCTAAGATAAGTAGGCATTAACTCTTTCTCATCATCTGTTATAAAAACACGGTTGATATAGAGTTTAATCCCTGTTTTATAATCGACTCTGTACAAATCCATCGGTGCTTTGCTTGGAATATAAAATAGTGTCGTGTACTCTATCGCACCCTCAGCTTTGTTGTGCATCCAAGAAAGAGGCTCTTCTGAAGAGTGAGCAATTGAGCTGTAAAAATCTTTATACTCTTCATCACTTATCTCGCTTTTTGCTATTGTCCAAAGCGCATTTGCGCGATTGATTTGTACATTTTCTATCTCTGTTCTTGAAGGTTCAATCTCTTTGCCATCATCGTCTTTTTTAGCCGAAATATAGTTCTCTTTATCCATAAAAATAGGAAACGGAATATGGTTTGAATATTTTTTGATAATGCTCTCAACTCTGTAACTGTCTAAAAACTCGCTGTCTTCATCATTCAAATGCATAACTATAGTGGTACCATGTTCGTCTTGCGTCGTGTGCTCTACCTCAAATTCGCCATCACCCTTGCTTATCCACAAATAAGCCTGCTCTTCACCGGCTTTTTTCGTAGTCACTTCAACTCTGTGCGCAACCATAAAACAGGCATAAAAACCTACTCCGAATTTGCCAATAAGATTAGAATCTTTTTTTTGATCGCCTGTAAGATTTTCCAAAAACGCTTTTGTACCTGACTTTGCTATGGTACCTAGATTGTTCATCAAATCCTCTTCGTTCATACCGATACCAGAATCTTTAATAGTAAGAGTTTTTGCCTCTTTGTTTGCAACAATATCTATGCGAGGAACAAAATTTACACTTTTATAAGCATCGTTAGTCAAAACTAACATGTTTAACTTATCAAGTGCGTCCGATGCGTTTGAAACCAACTCACGAAGAAATATCTCTTTGTTTGAATAGAGTGAGTGAATCATAAGATTTAATATTTGATTTGCTTCTGTTTGAAATTGATGTTTTGCCATTTTTAATATCCTTGAATTGATTTTTAGAATTATAACAAAAAAAGGTTAATACATACAACTTCTATCAACTTGCTTTAGTCTTATACACTAAAGTAAGCTTAGTCAATAATTCATTAAGATAATTCTGATATAATTTCAACATGTCAGATAATTTTATAGATATGATTGAACCAACACCAAAACTCCACTCAAAGAAGTGCAAAGCAATCTCTTTTTTATTGAGGCTATTTTTGCAGTACGGCACGATTTCATCTGGTTTAATAGCGTGGTATCTGTATGATTTTTTTATAGCCATGCTGACTCTGGTTTTAACTTTTATTATAATGGGGATAGTTCGCTCAAAACTGCGCAACAGTGTAATTCCTCCCACACAAAGAGAGTATCAGTACAACGATAAAGGCATAGCCGACTGGTACACCGCAAAAGAGTTGTGCTATGGTGATGAAGCTCCTTAGAGCTTCAAAAGCAGTTATAACTTAACAGACACTCCATGAACCATTATATTAGCATCGTATCCTAGCTCATCTTTTATCACTTTTGCAAATATTTCCATTTTATCTGTTTCGCCATGTATTAAACAGACATTTTTCAAACCATCAATAGGTCGCATCCATTCAATCAGCTCACTCTGATCCGCATGAGCTGAAAAACCGTTAATGGTGTATATTTTAGCTTTTGCAATAATATCCTCCCCGTAAATCTTTATCAGCTTTTCACCATCTACTATGCTTCGCCCCAGTGTTCCTCTTACCTGATAACCAACAAAAACAATCGAATTTCTTGGATTCCAAAGTCTATGTTTTAGATGGTGCATAATACGGCCGCCGTTGCACATACCGCTACCTGCAATTATAATTGAGCGCTCTTTTACCTTATTGATTGCAACAGACTGCTCTCTCGTAGTAGTCGGCTCAAGCCATGCAAATGAAAATGGGTCACCGCTGCTGTATTGGAGCTCATCGCTTAGATGTATCGGATAGTTGTTGTATAGTTTTGTTGCTTTTATGGCTAGCGGGCTATCGAGAAAAATACGGCACTTTGGCAACTCTCCTTTATTGTGCATCTCATGGAGCAGCCAGAGAATCTCTTGGGTTCTCTCCAGCGCAAAAGACGGGATTATAACGTTACCGTTTTGTCTAAGTGTCGAGACAACAGCCTCTTTAAACTCTTCTATACTTTGCTCTAACGGTTTATGCTTGCGGTCTCCGTATGTGGACTCAATAAAAAGAAAATCTGCTTCGCTGATATTATCAGGATTGTCGATAATCAGCCTCTCTGGAGAGCCGATGTCTCCTGAAAAAACCATGCGTTTGTATTTATTCTCTTCATTATAATCAAGCATAACAAAAGCACTGCCCATAATATGCCCTGCATTCCCTAATGAGACTCTTACATGTTGTTTTAGTTTATACTCTTCAAAATAGTCCAGCGTACGCCACTTTTTACCAAAAACTTCTTTTACGTCATCTTTTGTATAGAGAGGCTCTAAAACGGTCTCTTCTTCACCGCGTCTGCGAGCTTTTCTTCTTATTGTTTTGTACTCTTCTAGTAATATATTTGCACTGTCAAGCAGCATTATTTTTGCAATATCACGAGTTGCCCTTGTAGCAATAATCCTGCCGTTAAACCCATCTTTAATTAATTTTGGAACTCTTCCAATGTGGTCAAGATGGGCATGGGTTAAAATAAGGTAGTCCACTTTTGAGGGATTGAACTCAAAAGGGTCGTAGTTTCTCCCCTCATTGCCATTGCCTTGAAACATACCGCAATCAATCAAAATTCGAATAGAGCCTATTTTAACCAAGTGACATGAACCTGTTACCGTCTGTGCCGCTCCGTAAGATGTTACCGTTGCCATTGTTTTAATCCTTATTTAATTATAGTATTTAAATTTTTTCATTATATTCAAATTTAACTATTATGAAACTTATACTATAATTCAACATACTTAACGAGGGAAAATTAAACACTTCATGGCACTAATAGACCTACTAAACATATCAAAACATTACGAAGCACAAAAAATCTTAACCAATATAAATTTTCATATAGAAGAGGGTGAGCGAATCGTTATAATCGGCAAAAATGGGAGTGGCAAATCTACTCTCATGAAGATTATCAATGGAACGCTTGAGCAAGACAGCGGTGAGCGAATCAGCAGACAAAATTTAGAAGTAAAAATGCTCTCTCAAAAGCCTGATTTCAAAGAGGGTGATACCGTAAGAGAAGCTGTTGAAGCCGGACTTGATGAGCTTAACAAGGCAAAAAAAAGATACGATGAACTATCACTCCTTTTAGCCGATGATTTTGAGAACAAGTCTATCATAGACGAGCATGAGAGACTTTCTCGGTATATTGAGCATCATAACGCATGGAACTTAGATGACAAAATAGAGCGCATCATCCAGCACTTTGACCTGAAGCAGTATGAGGATAAACCCGTTGTTATGCTCAGCGGCGGGGAACAAAGAAGGGTTGCACTTGCATCTTTGCTTCTACAAAAACCAGATATTTTGCTGCTTGATGAACCCACAAATCACCTTGATGTCTATATGGTCGAGTTTTTGGAAGAGCTTCTTTTAAAAGAGAAGTTTACTCTGGTTTTTATCTCTCACGACAGATATTTTATTGATAGAGTAGCTACAAAAAGCGTTGAAGTAGAAGATTGCTCTCTTAGAGAGTATAGCGGCGGCTATAGCAGCTACTTGTCACAAAAAGAGGAGTATATGCGAACTCTGGAAAAACAGCATGAAACTCTGCTTACCATACTAAAGCGTGAAAATGAGTGGTTTTCAAGGGGCGTAAAGGCAAGACTCAAGAGAAATGAGGGTCGCAAAGAACGTCTAATGTCTCTCAGAGATGATGCCAAAATAAACCCGTCAAAGATAAAAAAGATGACGCTTGAGTTAGAGCGTGAAGCCAAACACTTCAATCGAGACAAGAGCGTCAATAAGCAAAAAATGCTATTTGAGGTTGAAAACCTAGGACTGACCGTCGGAGACAAAGAGCTTTTTAAAAACTTTAGCACAAGAATTCTTCAAAAAGATGTGATAGCCATAGTAGGACCAAATGGAAGCGGTAAATCAACGCTTCTTAAAGCACTTTTAGGGCGCATTGAGCCAACAAGCGGAACTATAAAAAGGGGAGAGTTTAAGATTGGCTATTTTGACCAACACCGTGAAATGCTTGATGATGACAAAAATCTTGTAGAGACTTTTTGTCCGCACGGCGGTGACAGAGTAAGTGTAAGAGGTCGTGATATGCATGTTTACGGCTATCTGAAAAACTTTCTCTTCCCGAGGGAATTTTTGGATAAAAAGATAGGGATATTAAGCGGTGGAGAAAAAAACCGTATCGCGCTAGCCCTGCTCTTTACAAAAAATGTTGACATTCTCATACTTGATGAGCCTACGAACGATTTAGATATACCGACTATCAATATTTTAGAAGAGCAGCTGATAAACTTCAGCGGAGCCGTAATTATAGTAAGCCATGACAGATATTTTGTAGATAAAATTGCAAAAAAACTCTTTATTTTTAAAGAAGACAAGCATATTGAAGAGAGTTACCAAAGCTATACGGAGTATCTGGAGCTAGAACGTGAGTTAAAAGAGCTTCTCGACATGGAAAAAGAGAGTCAAAAAGCAGAATCAAAAATAAAAGAGAGCAAGCCAAGAGAGCTGAAACTTACTTTTAAAGAGAAGATGGCACTTGAAAATCTGCCTATTGAGATAGACGAACTTGAAGCTAAAATTGATGAAAAAAACAGTTGTCTTGCAAATCCTGCATGTTATGAAAAAATAGGTATAACAAAATTAGCACGTGAGCTTGAAGAGCTTAAAAATCTGTATGAACAAAAAGTTGAAGAACTATTGACTATTCAGGAGAAAGAAGAGGAGATAAATAGCTAATTTCCAATTTAGATTGCTTCACTTTGTTCGCAATGACAGTCATTGCGAGGAGAGAAGCGACGAAGCAATCTATTAGGACGCGCTAACTACTTTTGAGCTTCTTTAAGCGTATCTGCGATTAAAAATGCTAGTTCCAACGCTTGGTCGGCGTTCAGTCTTGGGTCACAATGAGTATGGTAACGAGAGCTTAAATCCTCTTCTGTTACAACAAATGAGCCCCCGATACACTCGGTTACATTTTTACCAGTCATCTCTAAATGAACACCGCCTGCAAATGTACCCTCAGCTTTGTGAACTTGAAAAAATTGTTTCATCTCTGTAAGAATAGCGTCAACAGGACGTGTTTTAAAGTTATTTGATGATTTAATAGTATTTCCGTGCATCGGGTCACAGCTCCAAAGAACTTTTCTGCCCTCACGCTCGATAGCGCGGATAAGTCTTGGCATGCCGTCAGCAACCTTGTTTGCGCCCATTCTCACAATAATATTTAAACGTCCAGCCTCGTTTTGTGGATTTAAAATATCACAAAGTTTTATCAAATCATCAGTATCCATGGTCGGTCCTGCTTTTATACCGATAGGATTTTTAATGCCTCTCATATACTCTACATGTGCGCCGTCAAGCTGACGAGTTCTATCGCCTATCCATAACATATGCGCAGAAGTATCATACCATTCGCCTGTTAGAGAATCTTTTCTTGTAAATGCCTCTTCATACGGAAGCAAAAGAGCCTCATGTGATGTATAAAAATCAGTCTCACGAAGAGTTCGATGTGTTTTAGATGTAATTCCGCACGCTTCCATAAACTTCAAAGATTTACCAATCTCTTCTGCCAAATCTTCATACTTTTTACTTATTTCGCTCTGGTGAGTAAAGTCCAAATTCCATTTATGAACCTCATGCAAATCAGCCAAACCGCCTGATGCAAATGCACGAAGCAGATTTAGCGTTGCAGCCGACTGGTTATATGCTTTTATCATTCTTTGAGGATCCGGTATGCGTGAATCAGGGGTAAAATCGACACCGTTTATGATATCGCCGCGGTAAGCATCCAGTGTCATACCGTCAATAGTTTCGCTATCACTTGAGCGAGGCTTCGCAAATTGACCGCCAAGACGACCAACTTTTACAACAGGAAGCCCTCCTGCATATGTCATAACTACAGCCATCTGAAGAATTGCTTTAAATGTGTCGCGAATATTATGCGCATGAAACTCGCTAAAACTCTCAGCACAGTCACCTCCTTGAAGCAAAAATGCCTTCCCCTCAGAAGCATTAGCAAGCAAACCCTTAAGAGAGCGTGCTTCACCTGCAAAAACAAGTGGCGGATACTCTCTTAATTCATTTAAAACTCTATTTAATTCATCTCTGTCTGGATATGTCGGCTGCTGTACAATAGGCTTTTCTCTCCAACTAGATGCACTCCAATTACTCATTATAAAACCTTTTTTTAATATACTAATCATTTATTTTTAAAATTCTACATTATGGTACCTAAAATAGCACTGATTAGCGAATTCAAACAACCAAAAAGCGTAAAAAAGCTTTTTTTTATGCTTAAAAATGTATAATGCAGCATATTTTTTTATGGATTATATTATTATGCAAAAAAACGATTTAAAAGCACTTATTGAACAAATTTATGAAAATCTCCTTGAGCGCATTGATGCAGATGAAAATGCGACAAAAGGGCAAGTTGTCAACTATCTAAAAGATGCCATTGATATCGTTTCAAATATTAACGATAAAGATATCGACTCCATAGAGCATGCGAAAGCGGCTTTTAGCAACTCATTCAAAGAGCTTGTAAGTCAAAGCTTAAGCTCTTATAAAAATACTAATGAAAAATTTGGAGAGCTTACACAGCTTAACGAACAAACACTGCAAAAATGTAATAACAAGCAAATTGATTTGGAAACTTTAACAACTAAATTTAGCGAGATTCAATCCCATATGACTGATGAAGTAAAAAAAGCAAATCAAATTATTTCAGAACTCTCAGAAAAAGTTAAAACATTAGAAGAGACTACAAATTTAGACCCACTTACAAAAGTTTTTAATAGAAGAGCTCTAATCTCTTATCTTAACGGCGTATGCTCAAATAAAAACATACCTTATCATTTGCATGTACTGATGCTCGATGTAGATAATTTCAAGAAAATAAATGACACTTATGGGCATATTACAGGCGATAAAATTTTAATTTTTATCTCAAATATTCTTAGAAAAACACTTAGAGACGGAGATAAAATCTTCAGATTCGGCGGTGAAGAGTTTACCGTTATAGTAAACCGTAACAGCGATGAGCAGTGTGAGCTGATAGCAAATAGACTTTTACGCCTAATCAGCTCAAACAAGCTCATTTATATGGGTGAGAAAATATCAGTTACTGCTAGTATCGGAATGACCAAACTGCATGAAACAGATACACCGGATTCACTCCTCACCAGAGCAGACAAAGCTCTTTACGTTTCTAAACACAATGGCAAGAACATAGTCTCTAAGGTGATGAAATAATGGACTTTAGCTATTTCGACATTGTTATATCTATCTTGGTTCTTTTTTTAGGACTAAAAGGAATAATAAACGGTTTTTTTAAAGAGCTTTTTGGACTCTTGGGAATTATCGGCGGTATCTTTATAGCCTCTAGGGTCGGAAAAGATGTAGGTAAATTTATAAATGAGTCAGTTTTAAAATTTGAAAATGATGCAGCTATAAGTTTTACTGGATTTCTAGTTACTTTTGCACTTTTCTGGCTCTTTATGATTGGCGTTGGCATAATATTTAAAAAATTAAGTTCATTAAGCGGATTAGGCATTTTTGATAAAATTTTAGGATTTATATTTAGCGCAAGCAAATTCTTCCTTATTGCCGCGGTAATAGCATATGCTGTATATAACATAAAAGCGATGAAAGAAAATCTTGACTCAATTATGAAAAACAGCATCCTCTTCCCCGTGCTTGTAGAGACAGGAAATGCTATTATGAAGATTGACCCTATCGAAATTTCCGATGACATGAATAAAACCATAAACAAAAATTCAGAAATAATAGAAGACGGTATTGATAAAACTTTGCATAACAAGGCACTTGAAATAGTGGGCAGCACAAAGAAGAAGATTACTGAAACTATGGAACAAAATTTATCAGTTAAAGAAAGAAAGTAAGCATGTCAAATATAACTACCGATTTCAATGATAAAACTATTGAGTATAAACAGCTCTTAGATGATTTTAAGCAGCTGCTTAAAAAAAACAATCTAAAGTTTACGATTCAAAGAGAAGTTATCCTAGAAACTCTCTACAATCTGGATGAGCACTTAACACCTGAGTCCCTTCATAACCTTATACAAAAGAAATTTCCTGATTTAAATACAGGAATTGCAACGGTGTATAGAACCCTATCCCTTTTAGAGGAGTCTGAGATGGTGACATCTCTCTCTTTTGGAGCTCAGGGAAAGAAGTATGAACTAGGCGCTAAACATCATCATGACCATTTTATCTGCACGATATGCGGAAGCATTGCCGAATTTGTTGATGAGCAGATAGAAGAGAGACAGCGCAAAATCGCCCAAGAGCTCGGTTTTGACATGAAAGACCACTCTATGCAGATTTATGGAATCTGTAAAAATTGCCAAAAAATATAAAGGAAAAATTATTGATTTTTGATAACAAATTTATTCAACAAAGAATCGAAAAAGCGGAGCTTCTTAAAAAAGAGGGTATTAATCCATACTCTAATGAGTGTAGAAGAAACACAACTATTGAAAAATTTTTAAATGTAAATTCAGACGTTGCTCATAAAGAGAACAAAAGAGATGAAAAACGCCACTATATCGTAAGCGGTCGTATAAAACTATTTAGAATTATGGGTAAAGCCAGTTTTATTCAGATTGAAGATGAGAGCGGAGCGCTTCAGATATATGTTGCGAGAGACAATCTTGGTGAGAATTTTTATAATGAGACTTTCAAAAAGAACATAGAAGTCGGCGATATTGTAGAAGTTAGCGGATACCCTTTTGTAACCGGTCAAGGAGAGCTTTCACTTCATGCGGACGAACTTAGACTTCTGACAAAGGCTATATCGCCTCTGCCTGAAAAGTTTCACGGTATTACAGATAAAGAGACCAGATACAGAAAAAGATATCTAGACCTTATCATGAATAGTGATGTCCGTAAAACATTTAAAATCCGCTCTAAAGTCATCTCTCTTACAAGACGTTTCTTTGAAGACAAGGGTTTTTTAGAGGTTGAAACTCCTATGATGCACCCAATCGCAGGCGGAGCAAATGCCAAACCGTTTGTAACACACCATAATGCGCTTGGAATCGACAGATATCTAAGAATTGCTCCTGAACTCTATCTAAAAAGACTTATTGTCGGCGGGTTTGAGGCTGTTTTTGAGATAAACCGTAATTTTAGAAATGAGGGTATGGATGCTACTCACAACCCTGAATTTACCTCTATTGAGTTCTACTGGGCATATAAAACATACAAAGATTTGATAGAAATTACAAAAGAGTACTTTAGATACCTGTTTGACCATCTAAATCTGCCTACACAACTCCCGTATGGTGACTTAGAAGTTGATTTTAGCAAGTTTAGCGAAGTGCCTCTGATAGAGTCGCTATATACCATAGGCGGCGTTCCCGAGGAGATAGTCAATGACAAAGATAAGATTATTGCATTTTTAAAGAGCAATAATATTCAAGTAAAAAATGGTTTGAGTCTTGGTCAACTTCAAGGTGAACTTTTTGACGAATATGTAGAAGAGAAGCTAATCAACCCCACTTTTATCACTGAGTATCCTGTTGAAATCTCTCCTCTTGCTAGAAGAAGCGATAAAAATCCGGATATTACCGAACGCTTTGAGCTCTTTATTGCCGGACGTGAAATTGCAAACGCATTTAGTGAGCTAAACGACCCAATTGATCAATATGAGAGATTTAAAACTCAGGTTGAATCAAAAGAGAGCGGAGATGACGAAGCACATGAGATGGATTTGGATTTCGTAGAGGCACTCAGCTATGGAATGGCACCTACTGCCGGACAGGGTATAGGGATAGATAGATTGGTTATGCTTTTAACAAACGAGCACTCAATCAGGGATGTTCTGCTGTTTCCGGCCATGAAACCTATACATTCAGAAGAAAAACACGAAGAAGACGAGTAGTTTTAATTAAATAAAAAGGAATAAACAAACATGGGTTTTTTACAAGATTACGATAAAGAGATATTCGATTTATGCGAAAAAGAGTTAGAGCGTCAGACTGACCACTTAGAGATGATTGCATCTGAGAACTTTACGCTTCCTGCTGTTATGGAAGCAATGGGTTCTGTTTTTACAAACAAGTATGCTGAGGGTTACCCAGGTAAACGCTACTACGGCGGTTGTGAATATGCTGATGGCGTTGAGCAGTTGGCGATTGACAGAGCATGTAAACTCTTTGGATGTAACTTTGCAAATGTTCAGCCTCACTCTGGAAGTCAAGCAAATGCAGCAGTATACGCGGGTCTTTTAAAAGCCGGCGATAAACTTCTCGGTATGGACTTAAGTCATGGCGGTCACTTAACGCACGGTTCTAAGCCAAGTTTTTCAGGTCAAAACTACTCAAGTTTTACATACGGCGTTGAGCTTGACGGTCGCATGAACTATGACAAGATTATGGAAATAGCTAAAGCAGTTCAGCCAAAAATCATTGTTTGCGGTGCTTCTGCTTATGCAAGAGAGA
The DNA here is from genome assembly GCA_030654155.1 of Sulfurimonas sp. Lineage (GTDB taxonomy): Bacteria > Campylobacterota > Campylobacteria > Campylobacterales > Sulfurimonadaceae > Sulfurimonas. Next base: position 16,084 of record JAURYA010000099.1, read on the forward strand.
TTGACTTTAAAAAATTCCGTGAAATCGCTGATGCTGTTGGAGCAATAATGTTCGCCGACATCGCCCATGTTGCCGGTTTGGTATGTGCAGGCGAACACCCTAGTCCATTTCCTCATGCACATGTTGTAACAACAACTACTCATAAAACTCTTGCGGGTCCTCGCGGCGGTATGATTATGACAAACGATGAAGAGATAGCTAAGAAGATGAACTCTGCAATCTTCCCTGCTCTTCAGGGCGGACCGCTTGTACATGTAATAGCTGCAAAAGCTGTAGGATTTAAGTACAACCTCTCTCCTGAGTGGAAAGATTATGCAAAGCAGGTAAAAGCTAATGCTAGAGTTCTTGGAGAAGTTTTGGTTAATAGAGGTTATGACTTGGTAAGCGGTGGAACTGATAACCACCTGGTTTTACTATCGTTTATCAACCGTGAGTTCTCTGGAAAAGATGCAGACATTGCCCTTGGAAATGCAGGTATTACCGTAAATAAAAATACCGTTCCGGGTGAGACAAGAAGTCCTTTTGTAACTTCAGGTATTCGTATCGGTTCACCTGCACTAACTTCAAGAGGAATGAAAGAGAAAGAGTTTGAATTTATCGCAAATAAAATCGCTGATGTTCTTGATGACATTAACAACACAGAGCTTCAGGCAAGCATCAAAAAAGAGCTAAAAGCCTTAGCTCAAAATTTTGTAATATACAATCAATCAACTTATTAATGGCAAGTGCATAAACATGATAGCATCTGACTTAAACCTTATTAAAATGGTTACGGACCACTACTGGATAAAAAGAGATGAGGTAGTTGATAAAATTATCTTCAAAGGGCGTACCTTTTACAATAAGTTTGAAAAAGTTAATGCTACGCTATCGCAAGCCGTTATAAATCAACACATCAAAGGTGAGATAACCGTAGCTCACTCTTTAATAAACAAGCACGGCAAAGTTGAGAACATCGTAATTGACTACAACGGAAGAGACCCAGAGCGTTTTTACCATAAAACTCAGCTACTTCTTCGTGAAGAGGGTTATATAAATTTTACTGCTTATAAAACAAAAACAGAGGGTCACCTTCATGTATATATTCATAAAGGTCATACAACACTTCAAGAGGCTATTCAGCTTGGTAAAATGATAAGCATGAAGCTATCAGCCAAGCAACCGACACAGTGGAGAATGTTTCCAAATGCCGATATGCCCGAAGAGTACAATATTTTGACACTGCCATATGATATTTATTCCAAGGAGCGCGGAGCTTCTTGGTCAAAGCATATGTAATATAAACAACTTTTTGCTATTATTATAAAAGAATTAAAAAAGGAGAAGTTATGGAAGAAAAAAGTGAATTAAACGACATTATTTTAAACAAAAATAGTTCATCTCTTGGAAATAAGAAGATTGTTTTAGCTGTTGCTACGTTAGGGATAATACTTATTCTTGTTGTAATGTTAATGAACTCTCTTGCTTCTAGCGGCAATGATAATTTGCCGCAGGTCGTTCTTCCTCCTGAACCGCAAAAAGAAGCAAAAGCCATAACTGATGAGCCTCTTTTTGAAGATGTAAATGTTGTTCAAGAGACTACTCAAGATAATGTTTCCTTAGACCAAATCGCGCAGAAATTAAAAGAAGAGAGCGTAAAAGATACTTCAAAAGTACAAGCGCAAAGCAGCACTGCCGCGGCTGTTGCAGAAGAGCCTAAAAAAACAGAAACTGCAAAAACAACAGCTCAAAAAGCTCCAGCTGCAAAAACAACAACTGCAAAAGTTGCAGCCAAAGAGCCGCTTAGCGAGCCTAAAACAGCTACGGCAAGCCCTTCTGGTCACTATATTCAAGTAGGCTCTTTTTCAAAAATTGAACCTAATAAAAAATTCTTGGACTCAATTACAAATTTAGGATATAAATATAAATTTCATCCTGTAACTATAAATTCAAAAGTAATAAGCAAAGTTTTAGTAGGTCCGTTTGATAGTGAAGCTGAAGCGAGAAAAGCACTTAAAAATGTTAGAGCATCTGTTGAAGCCGGTGCTTTTTTAACTAAAATATAATTATAAATAAGGTTTTTTTTGATTTACTCAAAACAATTTATACAAGACCAGCTAGCTCCGATTGGCGTATATGCAAAATTAAAATCAATTTTTAAAGATGAAATCTCCTATCTTTTTGAGAGTGCAGGAGGAAGCGAAGGCAACTACAGCTTTATCTGCATCGGTGCTAGAGAGAGAGTTCAGTATATAGACGGAAAAACTATATATACGGACGCAGAAGGCGCGGTACACACAAAAGATGAATCCCCTTTTACTTTTTTAAAAAATTACTACAAAAACATTGACACAGCTGTCTATAAAAAAGCATCTGCTGAGCTTAAAGTCGGCTACGTTGACGGCTTTATCGGCTATATAGGTTACGATATGGTTAAGGTTTTTGAACCAAAGCTCCATAGCACAATGGATAATCTGACAGATGAGCTAAATACGCCTGACCTAGACCTAATACTTCCAAAAATCATTCTTGTTTACTCTCACAAAAACTATCAACTCACACTAATAAGCACCCAAGAAGAGATGAGCAAAAAGTTTGATATGATTGAAGATGAACTCAAAAACTCTTACGAATATGTTCACATGAAGCGAAATATCGGCAATGACAAAGGGAGTTTTGCATTCTCAAAAGAGCAGTTTTTTGAAATGGTTGACAAATCAAAAGAGATGATAAGAAGCGGCGACGTTTTTCAAATCCTTATGACAAACCGTTTTACAAGAAATATACATGTCGACCCTTTTAGCTTCTACAGAATACTCCGAAGCAAAAACCCATCACCTTATATGTTTTTGATGGAGTATGAAGATTTTAACATCGTCGGCAGTTCGCCTGAGGTTATGATAAGGCTCACAAACGGCGAGCTTCTTCTTCGCCCAATTGCGGGTACCAGAAAAAGGGGTGCTACAAAGCAAAGAGATATGGAGCTTGAAATCGAGCTGCTTAATGACCCAAAAGAGTTATCTGAACATCTTATGCTTATAGACCTCGGCAGAAATGACGTCAGCCGTGTCGCAAAAACAGGAAGCGTAAAAGTTGAAAATATGATGCATATAGAGAGATTTTCCCATGTTATGCATATAGTCTCTGACGTTACGGCTACTCTTGCGGACGATAAAGATATGTTTGACCTATTTATGGCAACGTTTACGGCTGGAACAATGACTGGTGCTCCAAAGATACGAGCAATGGAGCTTATAGCCGAATATGAAGGACTAAAACGCGGTTTTTACAGCGGAAGCATCGGCTACTTCGGATTTGACGGAAATATGGACAGCGCAATTACCATAAGAACTGCTCTTGTAAAAGATGACAAAGTTGTCCTTCAAGCAGGTGCTGGCGTAGTTGCAGACAGCCAAAATGAGCTTGAATACTTAGAGGTAAAGAACAAACTCGGAGCACTTGTCGCCTCGCTTGAAGATTTAGACTAAATGAAACTGTTTGCCATCTTTGGCGACCCTGTTGCGCACTCTCGCTCTCCTCTTATGCACAACAGCGTATTTAAAAACTTAAATTACAAAGCTTGCTACACGAGAGTTCATCTAAAAGACGGCTCAAAACTCAGAGAGACTTTTTTCGCCCTAGGTCTTAGCGGAGCAAATGTTACCGTTCCCCATAAAGAGTCAGCGTATGAGGCTTGCGATGAAGTGAGAGGTTTTGCCAAAAAAGTTGGAGTAGTAAACACCATCGTAAATGAAAACGGCAGATTAATAGGCTATAACACCGATGCTGACGGCTTTATGTTTGCTATAAAAGAGTTTGGGGATATTAAAAATATTTTAGTTCTTGGCGCAGGAGGAACGGCAAAAGCACTCTGCGCAAGATTTATTGATGCGGGCATAAAAGTAAGTGTCCTAAACAGAAGCCAAAACAGACTCGCATACTTTAAAGAACTTGGATGTGAGTGTTTTACATGGGATGATTTTAAAATCGGCAAGTATGATTTGGTTGTAAACACCACAAGTGCCGGACTTAAAGAAGAGATACTACCATGTCCGTTAGAATTAATAGAAAAAATCCTAGATAACACCTCTTTTGTGGCAGATGCAATTTACGGCAAAGTAACACCGTTTTTAAAACTCTCAAAAAGCAAAAATATCATCTGCAAAGACGGCGCCGATATGCTTCTTGGTCAAGGCGTTTTGGCAAATGAGCTTTTTGTAAACTACGAGCTAAAAACTCTAGATATCAAAAACTACATGTCAAAAAGTTTTGAACTCTGAGGCGGCGGCTATTGCCTGTCCGTAAGCTATCGCGCCGTCATTACTTACAAACATCTCAGGCAAAACAACATCAGGAATTTTTCTCATAATCAGCCTTAAGAGCACTCTGTTTTGAAACACTCCGCCGCCCAAAACCAATGGCAAATCATATTTTTTATGCATCTCATAAATTATCTCAACTATCGTGTTGAAAAATTTAGAAACTCCAACATGTAGATTTTTTTGGCGTAATAAAAAAAACGAGTGGATGAAACCCTTGTAAAATTTCGCTACTATGCGGGTTTGTAAAGGATTATCTAAAATGAGTTTTAAAAAAGCGGTAAAAGTTGCCCAAAGTGTAAAAAAATATCGATAAGAAAAAACGGTTTTCAAAGAGGAATTATCCGATAAATAATCGTTTTTTTTGGAAATGGCTATATCTATATCGCTATATACTGTCTGAGTGTCCTTTGCAAAACTTCCAAAAAGTGCAAATGATGCAATGCCCTATTTTGAAAACTCTGCTTTTAGCTCTTTTAAATAGTGCAATATATCATCTTTTGTTGCTCTCATTTTCTTCCTTTGTACATTCAAAAATTATATCATAACAGTGTATTATAGTGAAATGATTGCGACTGACTCATACAACTTTGCGTTTTCTTCCTGCGTATATCTCTTTATCTTTTCATACAACTGCTCTTTTATGCCGTAGTTCTTGAGCCTCTGTAGGCCATTGTAGTTGTCGTTTATCTCACCCAGAATATCTTTAATATCTGTTAAAATTTTTATCTTCTCTTCGTCTCTTTGGATAGCGTTTCTCTCTATGTAGAGCCTTTTTTTGATGTAAATTCTATATTTGTGCAGCTTCTTTTTATCAAACTTTGGAAGCCTCATTGTGACCAAATTTTGCGCAGCTTCTTCATCTATTTTTTGCTCTGCACTCTTTGGAATTTCTAGATTTTTAAGATATTTATGAAGCTTTTTTATCTCTTTTTTTCTGCCACCATCTTTTGCTTTTGATGATATATCCTCTTGCGCTTTTTTTCTCTGTCTTTTCGGCAAAGATTCAAGGTAATCATCAAAAAAGACATCAATATCTCTGATGCCGTTGCTAAGAGAGATAACTTTTTTTATGCTTCTAGCAAGTTCATCGTCTCTGTCAAGCAGAGAAAAAAGCTCTCTGCACTTGATGCGTAGCGCGTGAATATCGTCAGCACTTTGAAGAGAATTTTTTATAAAATGAGCTATAAACTTTTTAAACTCTTGAAGTTTTTTGGCTATTGATTTCTTCTCCATAAATCAGCTCTCACTCTTTTTGGGATAATTAAACGAGATGAGTTTTGCATTTTTTGGCTCAATATTCGCCCATGTATCACACGCAAACTCAACCTCAACAACTCCGCAAGTCGGGATATTTTCATAAAACTTGACATAATAATCCACCAGCATATTTAGCTCTGGGTTGTGCCCTACTAAAAAAACCGTGTTCTGTTTATCATCAAGCGCCGTTAGAATTTTGCGAAGCTTATCAACGCTTGATTCATAGATATTTTCATCAAATAACACCTTTTTTTCATAGCCAATCTCTTTTGCAATAATCTCCGCCGTGCTTTTTGCCCTTTTTGCGGGGCTTGAGATGATGATGTCTGGCATTACGCCCTTTTCTTTGAGCCGCTCACCCATCATCGGAGCATTTGCTTTGCCTCTTTTGTTCAGAGGTCGCTCAAAGTCATTTAACGCCGCATCACTCCAGCTCGATTTTGCATGTCTGATAATGTATAGTTTTTTCATCTCTCATCCCATCGGGTACATAATCTCTTGCTGCACCGCCTTTATCTCACTCATGGTCTCTTGGCTCAGCGTCACATCAAGCGCAGCGAGTGACTCGTCCATCTGCGCCACGTTTCTTGCCCCTATAATCGTTGAAGCCACAAAATCAAACTGCTTTGTATAAGCGATTGACATAGTAACAACGGACATTTCAAGCTTATTTGCAATACCAAGATAGCGTGCGGTAGATTTTAAAGTTTTCTCATTTACAAACCTAGCTGCTTGAGAGTTTAAGCGCACGCTTTTGCTTGATACATAATCCGAATAGCGCGCATTCTCAGGGTAAAACTCGCCGTTATACTTTCCACTTAGCACTCCGCCCGCCAACGGAGAGTACGCCAGAAGCGATATCTGCTCTCTTTTGCACACATGTGAGAGCTCATCCAAAAATCGCGGATTGTTTAGAGAAAAGTTATTTTGTATAGACTCAAATCTTGCTATCCCCAACCGTTTTGAGGTCTCGTTTGCTTTTGTAAGTCCGTAAGCTGTGTCGTTTGAAGTCCCGATGTATCTGACCTTGCCCTCTTTTACCAGTTCGTCAAAAGCAATTAGTGACTCCTCGATTGGTACGACATTGTCTGGCCAGTGCATCTGATATAGGTCAATATAGTCAGTCTGCAAACGCTTCAAACTCCCCTCTATGGCTTTTTTTATATGAAACTTATCTATCGCCGCAAGGCCGTGGCGGATAGGCGGAACAAACCAGCCGTTAGCCGCACCTGCGACCTTTGAAGCCAGTATTATGCTCTCTCTAGGTTTGCCCTTTAACCATTTCCCGATGATGGTCTCGGTTATGCCTGCATGCTTTACATCAGGCGGAACCGGATAAAGCTCGGCGGTATCAAAAAAGTTAATCCCTCTCTCATACGCCTTATCCATAATTTTAAAAGCCTCTGCTTCATCGCTCCAAGAACCAAAACCCATAGTTCCTAAACAAATCGGAGTAACTCTAAGCCCTGTTTTTCCTATGTATCTGTATTGCATTTTAAATATTTTCCTTTTTAAAAAACTTATTGATTATTTATAAGCTCATTTGCAATCATCTCAGCCTGTTTGAGTACTGTTTCGGTTGCTAGCATTTGCATATCTGGTGGATAACCAAACTGTCGCAATGTTCTTTTTACAATCACTTTTAGTTTAGCTCTAACGCTCTCTTTGATAGTCCAATCAATAGAAGCATTTTCTCTTACCCTTTGAGTTAAAACAACGGCAAGCTCTCGCAAAACATCTTTTTCCATAACTTCTTTGGCGCTGTCATTATTGGCTATAGCTGTATAAAATGCATACTCAAAATCGGTTAGCCCCATCGCTTTAGGTTCTTCATCCATTTTATGAATATCTTTACTTAGTTTGATAAGTTCCTCTATCACTTCAGCCGCAGTAATGATTTTGTTATGGTATTTTTT
>JAURYA010000108.1 GCA_030654155.1 Sulfurimonas sp.
CCAAGGCATCCACTCCATCAACTGCCATTTCCGGTTTCCATGACTGGTGCCTCACCAGCCGTGCAATGGTTTGTCGGACACTGATGGAATCATCAACTATGAGTATCTGCAAAGGTAGCTCTCGCACAAACGACGGAGGAGAATGACCCACGGCTTTCGTGGTCTGCAGAGATTCATCAACAAGCTCGCTGAGATTCAAGACGGGAATCAGACTACCATCACCGAGAATAGTGACACCGCTGACCCCTTGGACATGGGTCAGGTGGGTTCCAAGGTTTTTAACTACTATTTCGCGTTGTTCCTTGACGAGGTCGACCACCACGGCAACATGCCCTTTGCCGCCTCGCACTATAAGGGTCAGGAGGCTGCCAACTGCAGATGCTTGCCACTCCATGAGATCACGCAATTGCAGAATTGCAGCAAGATCTTTCACCGGCAGAAGTTCATCTTTCCATTGCAGGTGCAAACCGTCTTTGGAAAGGTCTGCCATCGAAGCGCTTTTGATTTCCACGACATCCTGCAGCGGTATGGCGTATTGTTTATCACCGGCAACAATCAGTATCGCCTTGTTCACCGATAGGGTGATGGGAATTCTCAGTTCGAAAACAGTGCCTTGTCCGGGTTGCGTCTGGACACGCACAGTGCCCCTCAGTTCCTGAATATTCTTCTGCACCACATCCAGTCCAACGCCCCGGCCGGAGATATGGCTGATTTCATCCTTCGTACTCAAACCTGTCCGGAAGAGATAGGGCAGCAGTTCTTCATCAGTCAACGTATCAATCTTGCTCACCAGCCCGGCGGATGCGAGCTTCTCTCGCAAACGTCCGGTGTCGATGCCTGCGCCATCATCAGCAATACGGAGAATAACAAAACTGCCGAGCTGTTGCGCCTCAATCCTGATCGAAGCCGTCTCCGGTTTCCCGCTCTCACTGCGAACCCTTGCCGATTCGACACCGTGATCTATACAGTTTCTGAGAATATGCATGATCGGATCGGTTATTTTTGACCAAATGAACCGATCCATAAAGACATCGTCACCCGTAACGGTCAGACGAACATTCTTATCCAACTGCCTGGCGGTATTTCGTACAGTCCGAAAAAATGCCCTGGATATAGCCGACATCGGCGTCATCCTGGTCCGCATGAGTTTGTCCTGCATGGCCCCCATGATCAACTGCTGTTTGGCAATCTGCCCATGCAACTCACTGGAAAGACTGGCCATTCCGGCATGAATTGAATGGACATCAACAGAGAGTTCATTCAGAGATCTGAT
>JAURYA010000110.1 GCA_030654155.1 Sulfurimonas sp.
ATGCTCTTTGGTTTGCAAAAAGCAATAACTTCCATGCCTGCTTGTAGTTTTAAATCATCAAACGCATCTATCGGCATAGTTGAGCAGACGGTTTTTTCGTCTTTAAGCTCGACTACAACCTCTGCGTTAAAACTGTCACGATTGATTCTGATGACTTTCCCGACAAAACTGTTTAGGTCGCTTTTTTTAAGCGTGGTATCACTGCTTATAGTTAGAGCATTTGCTTTAAAGAGAGCATATACTTCGCTGCCAATCTCTATTTCAAGGGCATTTAACGAATCGTTTGTGATGATTGCCATGATGACGTCTTTAGAGCCAAGTTCAAGAAATATTTCGCTCTCAATTAGACCTTTTTGAATCTTTACAACTTTGGCTTTTAGCTGATTTCTTGCACTTATGCGGACGTTTAGACTTTTTAAAAGAGTAAAGTGTCCGTTTTTTTCATTAATGCGTTTGGATAGATTGTTTAAAAATTGCTGATGCTCTTCTTTTAAAATTTCATAACTCTCTATCAGCTCTTTGGCATAGGCACTTAGATGTGTTCCGCCGCCGCCTTTGCCGCCTTTTAGGCTGGTTACAAGGGGATGTTCTGAAAGATTGCTCATTGTGTCTATTGCATCCCAAGCCGCTTTGTAGCTCATCTGCATAGCTTTGGCAGCCTTTGTAATGGAACCAAACTTGCCGATGTTAACCAGCAGCTCTATACGACCTTGACCAAGAAAATTATGTTCGGATTTGCTTATCCAAAAACGACCTTGAATGCTGTTTTGCATTTAATATTCCTAAATTATTGATACCGAAGTATAATAAAATATATAACGTTTGTCAAGCTTATAAAACTAGATATTGCTTTTTTCAAAGCAAAATAAAAGCCAATTTTAAGTACAATTCGCGTAATTTTAATAAAGGAATCGCATGGCTAACAAACGGGTATTGGTTAAGTTTTCAGGCGAAGCTCTTGCAGGTGAAGCAGGTTATGGAATTGACACAAAAATTTTAAACTACATCTCCCAAGAAATCAAGTCTTTAGTAGAAGCCGGTATTGAAGTCGGTATAGTTATCGGCGGCGGAAACATTATTCGCGGTGTAACTGCGGCTCAAGATGGAATTATCAAAAGAACTTCTGGTGATTACATGGGAATGTTAGCAACTGTAATCAACGGCATAGCAATGCAAGAGGCTTGTGAACATGCGGGACTTCAAGTTCGTATGCAAACAGCAATTAAGATGGAACAGATAGCTGAACCGTATATAAATCGCCGAGCAGTTCGTCATTTAGAAAAAGGCAGAGTTGTTATTTTTGCAGCTGGAACCGGAAATCCATTTTTTACAACGGATACGGCAGCGACACTAAGAGCAGTTGAAATAGGCGCAGAAGTTATCATAAAAGCTACAAAAGTTGACGGTGTTTATGATAGAGACCCAAATAAATTTAGTGACGCAATTAAATTGCCTGAGTTGTCCTACGAGCAGGCACTCAGTGATAATATTAAAGTGATGGATGATACGTCAATTGCCTTGGCAAAGGACAATTCACTTCCTATTTTAATATGCGACATGTTTAAAAAAGGCAATCTTTTGGATATTATAGCAAACGGTAATATGCAAAACTGCTCAATAGTTAGATAATCTTAAGGAGACAAAATGAAAGTAGAAGTACTTACAGCAAAAATTTTAGACAATAACCCAAATATGGACCGTTACCAGTTAGCGATAGCTGTTGCAAAAAGAACAGATGAGCTTTTAAACGGTGCGACAAGCAAACTTAATGTTTCAAAAAAAATTAAAGTAGCTGATTTAGCGCTTATGGAAATAGCTGAGGGCCTTATAATAATAAAAGGCTTTGTTGATATAAAAAAGTAATAAATTGGGTCAGAGTCAAGTGGATATTCAAAGAGTTAAACACATAGATAGTGTTGACTTAGCAACAGAATATCTTTTTACTCAAATACCTCCAAGCGATACTTTAAATAAAGCGCTTGAATACTCTAAAATAGCTCATGAAAAGCAGTTTAGAAAGAGCGGACAGCCGTATATAATCCATCCAATACTGGTGGCAAGTATTGTTTCATCTATAACAAATGATGAGGCAATGGCAGTAGCAGCGCTCCTTCACGATGTAGTAGAAGATACACTCGTAAATATAGATGAGATAAAAGAGCTCTTTGGAGCCGACGTTGCGCATCTTGTTGAGGGTCTTACAAAGATTGACTCTATCAGAGATGCCGAACTTATTCCCTCCAACTCCAATGAAAAATTAGTCGTCTCAGCACTCTCATTTCGCAAAATGCTTTTAGCAAGCATAAAAGATGTCAGGGTTTTGGTTGTAAAACTTTGCGACAGACTTCATAACATGTTAACTCTAGACTCGTTGTCTGACTATAAACAAGAGCGAATTGCAGAAGAGACACTTGTTGTTTACGCACCGATTGCGCACCGTTTGGGTATCTCTTTTTTGAAAAACTTATTAGAAGATTTAAGTTTCTCATACCTTTTTAAAGAAGATAAGCAGCAAATAGACGGTTATCTCGATACAAACTATCATGCTATTGAGATGAAGCTCGATGAGTTTAAAGAGTCAATCAATAAAATCTTGGTTCAAAACGGTTTTTGCGAGGATGATTTTGAGATACTCTCCCGTGTAAAGCACAAATACTCTATATACCTTAAAATGCAGAGAAAAGGTGTAGGAATAGAAGAGGTTTTGGACCTTTTGGCAGTCAGAATATTAACAAGCGACCCTGTTAGATGCTACAATATTTTAGGTCTTATTCACCTTCATTTTCAACCGCTCTCTTCAAGATTTAAAGATTATATAGCAGTGCCAAAAGATAATGGTTATAGAACTATTCATACGACAGTTTTTTATGACACCGCCATTTTTGAAGTTCAAATTAGAACCTATGATATGCACAAAACAGCCGAGCTTGGTGTTGCGGCACATTGGAAATATAAGAGCGGCGGAAATGACAATATTAAATTAGATTGGCTGCACAATCTCGGTTACCAGAATGAGTCGGTTGAAGATTTTTATGATTTGATAAAAAATGATCTTTACAGCGAAGATATATCTGTTTTTTCTCCAAAGGGAGAAGCGTTTACACTTCCCAGGGGAGCTGTTGTGCTTGATTTTGCATACGCAGTTCATACGCATGTCGGAAACCATGCAAGGTCGGCTCTTGTTAATAAAACAAAAACATCACTTTTAAATGAGCTTCATAACGGCGACATTGTAAAAATAGAGGTTGATGAGAACAGTATCACTAGATGCAGCTGGATTGATGCGGTTAAAACATCAAAAGCAAAAACAAATATGAAATATATCTGTAACGCCAGAGTTAGAGAGATAGACTCAAAATTAAGCGTCAATATTGTTGCAACAGCTATGAACTTAAACAGTTCAAGGGTAGAGGAGTGGTTTGAGAAAAATAACCATGACAAGAGAGCCACCGTAGCTACCGATATAGAGCAATTTCGTGACGTAATTTATAAGTATATAATTGAGATTAGCCAAAACAGCCGTTTTAAAGGATTTCTTTCTAGACATAGATTTAAGTTAAAACAGTATAGCTTTAGAGGACTTGAGATATATAGCGCATCAAACGTTAATGATGTTGTGTTTGACTACTGTTGCCATCCAAAAACAGGTGATGAGGTTATGGCATTTTTAGAAAAGGGAAAAGCACATGTACATCATAAAATGTGCAGTACCGCTTCAAAAAAATTAGAAGCCAAAGAACCTATGATTTTTGTTAGATGGGAAAAGTTAAATATCTATAATTACAATATGATTGTTTCACTTCACAGCGGTGTCGGCACATTGGCAGAGTTTTTAAATTTTTTAGCAAAACTAAAAATAGATATAAATCAGATAGAGCTTGGAAAAAATAAAAGCGAATCTACCAGGTATTGTGAGATAGGATTTGAGTCAAAAGAAGCTGATATTAACTCACTTCGTGCTAAAATCGAACAAAAAATAAAAGTCATACATCTTATCCGTACAGACGATGCTTATAGATAGAAATTAAATAGGAAAATATAAAATTATGTTACAAGAAGCTTTAAAAGAGATAAAAAGAGGCAGTGCCGAAATAATAGACAGCGATAGAATTGAAAAACTGTTAAAAGCGTACTTTGATGAGGGTAAAACATATAGTGTAAAAGCAGGATTTGACCCTACTGCACCGGATCTGCACCTTGGTCATACGGTGTTATTGCAAAAACTCGCAATATTTCAAAAATATGGTGCGACTATCCAGTTTCTAATAGGCGATTTTACGGCTCAAATCGGCGACCCGACTGGAAAGAGTGCTACAAGAAAAACATTGAGTGCATTTCAAATCCAAGAGAATGCTGCGAGTTATAAAGAGCAGGTTTTTAAAATTCTGGACCCTTTAAAGACAGAAGTTGTATTTAACTCGGAGTGGATAAATCCGCTTGGAGCTTCAGGTATGCTCACGTTAACTACTACATTTAACGTTGCAAGAATGTTAGAACGCGATGATTTTGACAAAAGATACAAGAGCGGAACATCTATCTCAATCAGCGAGTTTATATATCCGCTTCTTCAGGGCTATGACAGCGTTCATCTTAAAAGTGACATTGAGATAGGCGGAACCGACCAGAAGTTCAATCTTCTGATGGGACGCCATCTTCAAAGAGCGTATGAAATAGGAAAAGAGCAGGCGGTTTTAATGATGCCTATCTTAGAGGGTCTTGACGGCGTGCAAAAGATGAGTAAATCTCTAAATAACTATATCGGCGTAGCAGATGAGCCAAATGACATGTTTGGGAAAATTTTAAGCGTCTCAGATGAGTTAATGTGGAGATACTATGAGCTTTTGAGCACAAAAACTCTGAGCGAAATTGAAGCCTTAAAAAATGGCGTAGCTGATGGCACTTTACATCCAAAAAAAGTTAAAGAAAATTTGGCTTTAGAGATTACTGCTAGATTTCACTCTTTTGAAGCGGCACAAAGCGCGAGGGATGAGTTCGACAAAGTACACTCTAACAATCAAATCCCAACAGAGATTGAGGAGTATAGTTGCAATGGAGATGTTTGGATAGCAAAAGCTCTTGTGGATTGCAATTTAACGCCATCAACTTCGCAAGCAAGAAGAGATATTAAGCAAGGTGCTGTTAAAATAAACCAAGAAAAAATTGATGACGAACAGTTGCAATTAGCAACAGGGGAGTATATACTCCAAGTCGGAAAAAGAAAATTTGCAAAATTAAAGGTGAATTGATGAGCTTTAAACCATTAAAAATCGGTAAATATATAATAGAGAAGCCTATCGTTCAGGGTGGAATGGGTGTCGGCATAAGCTGGGATAAATTAGCAGGAAACGTTTCAAAAGAGGGCGGTCTTGGTGTAATTAGCGCTGTGGGAACCGGTTATTATGAAGATAAAAAGTATGCCACAAAACTTGTAGCAGGCAGACCACTTGACGCCCTTGGGTTTTATTCAAAAGATGGACTTACTGCAATAATTAAAAATGCGAGAAAAATATGCGGTGACAAGCCGCTTGCCGCAAATATTTTATATGCTATTAACGATTACGGACGCGTTGTCGCAGATGCATGTGAAGCCGGAATTGACATTATTATAACAGGGGCAGGGCTTCCTACAAATATGCCGGAGTTTACAGAAGGCTATCCGAATGTTGCACTTGTGCCGATTGTCTCATCTGCCAAAGCACTTAAAATCATCTGCAAAAGATGGCAAAAAAGATACAACAGACTTCCTGATGCGGTAGTTCTAGAGGGTCCAAAAAGCGGCGGACATCAAGGCTTTACTTATGAGCAGTGTTCAATGGCTGAGAATCAGTTGGAAAACTTGGTCAGACCGGTTGTAGAAGAGGCTGCACTATGGGGAGATATTCCTGTTATTGCAGCGGGCGGCGTATGGGACAAAAACGATATAGAAGAGATGATGTCTCTCGGTGCTCGCGGCGTTCAAATGGGGACTCGTTTTATCGGAACATTTGAGTGCGATGCGCATGAAAATCTTAAAAAAGTTCTGCTTGATGCTAAAAAAGAGGATATTCAGCTTATGGCATCACCGGTCGGATATCCGGCTCAAGGCATAAGAACTAATCTGGTGAAGCTGGTTGAAAAAAGAGAAGGTCCTGCTATAAAATGTATCTCTAACTGTGTTGCACCTTGTAACCGCGGGGAAGAGGCTAAAGAGGTTGGTTTTTGTATTGCAGACAGATTAAGTGACGCTTTTGAGGGTAATGTTGAGACAGGTCTTTTCTTTTCAGGCACTAACGGCTATAAGCTTGATAAAATTATTTCTGTAAAAGAGTTAATGGATAAATTGGTTAACGGCGAATAATTTAATTATGATTAAACTTTTTTTACTATCTCTATTTTTATTTATTTCTATTGAGGCATTTGCGAACAGTGAAGTTTTAAACAGAGCAGAAAAATATATGCAAAGCGGCGAGCAGAGTGATATTTTTCGCGCATATAACGACTATAAAAACTTGTATCTTAGCTCGGTTATGGATGATGATTTAGCTTTAAAAACTGAAGCATTAAAAGGAATTGTGCGAAGCGGGAACAAGCTAAGTATAGATGTCTCCAAATACTCAAATGAACTTCAAGCTATCTCTTCAAAAAGCGGCTATAAACAGCCGGAGCCTAAGCCTATGAAAAAAACCAAGCATATAGAAGATGTGCAGGTAGGTTCTTTGCATAAGTTAAAGTCTGTTAATTGGAACGATGATGTACTGGTTTTAACTTTTGACCAAAAGCTAAGCGAGAAGCAGATTGATTATTTTACGCTGCATAATGAAAATAAAAAAAGTTACAGATATGTTTTTGATATAAAAACATCAATGTTGACAAGCTCGCAAAATATTAATAAAAATGGCATTGATAATATAAAAATAGCTCAGTACAGCCCAGAGACATTAAGATTGGTTATTGAAAACAGTTCATCGGTTGAAATAAGCCATACACTGAATTCTGCAAAACTAGAGATAAAATTAAAAACAGAGTCACATAAGCCTTTAGAAGTTGCGGATAAAGCCGTGCCCATTAGAGGAGACAGAGATAAAGTTATTGTTATAGATCCCGGTCATGGCGGCAACGACCCCGGTGCCATAGGATATAACAAACACCAAGAAAAAATGGTTGTTTTAAATGTTTCAAAAGAGTTAGAAAAAATTTTAAAATCGCGCGGATATAAAGTTTTTATGACGAGAGATAGTGATGAGTTCATAAAATTAAGCAGAAGAACACAGTTTGCCAATGAAAAAAGCGCAAATATATTTGTAAGTATTCACGCAAATGCGGTTGGAAACGGTAATGCAAATGAAGTTCAGGGAATAGAGTGCTATTTTCTATCTCCGTCTCGTTCAACTAGAGCAAAAAAGGTGGCGGCGCTTGAGAACTCGGCAGATATCAGCGAGATGAATATGTACGGGAAAGACAGCTATTTAAATCTTCTAAATCATCACAATATTTTGGCATCAAATAAACTTGCAATAGATTTGCAAATGGGAATGCTCGGGTCGCTTAATCAAAAATATAAAGATGTAAGAGACGGAGGAGTTAGAGAGGGTCCTTTTTGGGTTTTAGTTGGAGCCCAGATGCCATCTGTTTTGGTTGAAGTAGGCTTTATGTCTCATCCAAAAGAGTCGTTACGTCTAGTAGATGATGTCTATATAAAAAATATGGCTAGAGGATTGGCCGACGGCGTTGAGAGGTATTTTGCCAATAACTAAATCTCTTTTTTATACTCTAAATCGCCCGCAACAGCCTCTTTCTCGTTTATTATCTTCTCTATCTGTTTTTTGACAAGGTCGTATCGGTACTGCTCTTTAAATCCTATGATGCGCCCACCCGCTGCATTTGGATGTCCGCCTCCACCGGTCCACTCTTTGGAGATTTGAGAAACACTTACTTTGTTGTTGGCTCTTAGGCTTATTGTCCCTCTATAGCTTACGTCAACTATAAAGTCATACTCTGGATACGTTAGTAAAAATCCATTTCCTATAATAGATGTATTTCCTACGCCATAACTCAAGAAGCCTTTGTAGCCCTTATAGTAGATTGTTTTTTCATCTTTAGCTTCACCGAGCAGTTTAACTATATACTCTGTTACCAAGTTGTCAAGAGTATCATTTTTATCTTTTTTAAAAAACTCTTTTTTTAACATGTGAATCTTCTCATCCAAAACTATCGGCGCATTCTCTTTGTCGATATATTTTGTTGCTTCAAGCAGAAGTGATATTTTGTAGTTATTGTCAACATTTGCGAACATAATTTTATTTAGCTCTCTAGTCTCGCTTACAAGGCGCATGCAAACTTTTCCGTACTCAAAGTTATCTTTCTCTTCCATCTTCCATAAATCAACGGCATTGACAATATTGACAAATTTTTCCATCCAAAACGGCTCATTAAATTCAAAGTTTTCTTTGACGTAATCATATGTGATTTTTGTAGCAGACCTTGAAGTGTCCAAAAAGTACCAATCGTATTTTTGAGCACTCTCTTCTCCTGTCCCGTGATGATCAAGAAGCAGCAGCGTTATATCTTTTTTGTTCTCGTTTAATTTAGTAATCTCATTGTTTAGCCATCGTGATTCATCGGTAGTCAAGTTTAAATCAGTTATTAAAATAGTTGCACTTTTGTTATCATTGATAATATTTTGTAAAATCAGTTCCAGTGTCTGTTTTACCTCTGCGCCATAGTTTGCATTGTAGTTAAAGAGTTTATACGGCGTGTACTTCATTACAAGTTGGCAGCTATAACCGTCTAAATCTGTGTGCGAGAGGTGGTGAACTGTTTTGTCGTTCATTTTTTTTCCTTAAAGTTGTTTATTTATTGAGATAGAACCCATTACTTCAAAAGTAGCACTGGAGTCTATCTCTGCATGCGAGAGTGTAACTACCTCAAGAGAGAATCTCTCAAATATCTCTGCAACGCCGCGTCGCAGTTGAGGGTCAACTATAATCACGACAGGGGAGATTCCTTTTTGCAACAGTTCTGCTGCTTTTGCGCTAGTTGCTTGAATAAGAGCATTAATCTCTGCAACACTTAGCAGAAGGACTCTTGTTCCATCACGCTCTTGGGATTTTTCAAGCATTAACTGCTCGGATGCCGTGTCAAACGTAAGAAGTCTTATGACTCCATCATCACCTGCGTACATTTGGGTAATAATGCGAGACAGTTTGGCGCGAACCTGCTCTGTGATGATGTCAACATTTTTGGTGTACTCGGCAATGTCTGCAATAGTCTCAAGAATTGTGAGCATATCTTTAAGAGGAATTTTTTCATGCAGAAGAGCCTTAAGAACTCTTTGTATAAGTCCGATAGAGGCAACTTTTTGAACATCATCAATGATAACAGGGAAGTCGGTTTTAATTTTTGTTACTAAAGTTTGAACCTCTTGGCGCGTTAAGAGGTCTTCGGCATTTTTCTTGACGAGCTCGCTCATATGCGTTGATATAACGGTAGCAGGGTCTACAACGGTATATCCATTAATGATTGCATCCTCTTTTTGATCTGGAGATATCCACATAGCGTCAAGTCCAAAAGCCGGTTCTTTGGTTGGTTCACCTTTTATATCGCCAGTCGCCATACCACTATCCATCGCCAAAAATTTGTCAGGCATAATTTTGCCCTCGCCAATCGAGATACCCTTTAGCAGTATCTGATACTGTTGAGGCTGCAGATGCAGGTTGTCTCTGATACGAACTTGAGGCATTAAAAAACCAAAATCAGATGCTATTTTTCTTCTCATTGAGCGGATTCTCTCAAGCAGATCTCCGCCTTGTGCGCTGTCTGCCAGGCGTATTAGCTGATAGCCTAGAGTGAGTTCCAGCATCTCTACTTTTAATATATCTTCAAGCGCGGTCTCTTCCTCTTTGGCAATCTCTTCATTTGTTTTTGCAGGTCTCATAGCATTTTTTTCTTTTGCCTGAAGCTCTTTTTCTTTTGGCGAGAGCATACCGTCTATATCAAGTATGGTTAATTCGCCTTTTTCATATTTATAAATTGACCAGCCAAGAAGCGCAAACATAATTCCGACAAATCCCATAGAAAGAGTAGGAAGACCGGGAACAAGAGCAAAAAGAATCATAATGAAACCGACAATCATCATGATTTTAGCATTGCCCATAATCTGGTTGATTGCACCCTCTGCGAAATTATCTCCCTCGCCGGAAGAGCGGGTAATCATAATACCGGTTGCAGTTGACATGATGAGCGCAGGAATCTGAGCGACTAAACCATCACCGACCGTTAAGAGTGTAAATGTAGCAGCACTGTCGGCAACTGTCATGCCGTGTTGAAAAACACCTATTAAAAATCCGCCGGTGATGTTTATAAGAGTGATTATTATACCAGCAACGGCGTCACCCTTTACAAATTTGCTAGATCCATCCATCGCCCCGTAAAAGTTTGCGTCTTGAAGGATGTCGGCTCTTCTTTTTTTAGCCTCTGCATCATCAATTAGCCCGGCATTCAGGTCTGCATCAACTGCCATCTGTTTACCCGGCATTGAGTCAAGTGTAAAACGAGCAGCAACCTCTGCAACCCTTGTTGAGCCTTTTGTGATAACCATAAAGTTTATAAGTACAAGTATTGAAAAAATAATAATACCGATGACATAATTTCCACCGACAACAAACTCACCAAAGCTGGTTACGATGTCGCTTACCGCTTCGGGTCCCTCATGTCCATGACTGAGAATCATTCTGGTAGTGGCTACGTTTAGTGATAGTCTAAAAAGTGTTATGATTAAAATTAGTGTCGGAAATGTCGTTAAATCCGTCGGTTTTGGAACGTAGAGCGAGATTAGCAGAATTAAAACAGACAGAGCGATTGATACGGTCAGCAAAATATCAAGTATGACCGAAGGCAGAGGAACGATAATAATAGCCAAAATAGCCATTACAAAAATAACGACACTTAAGTCTTTTTTACCTAGTAAAAAATTTAAAGTTGTGCCGATTTGCTGTCTTGTTGTTAGTTTTTTTGCCAAATTTCTACTCTAAAATATCTGCTAAAGTTAAATCTGCTAAAAAAGAGTCTATCTTTCCTTGTAGTTTATTTAAAAATGGCCATAGAGAACATAGCGGCGCTTTGCCTGATGGGCAAGAGTACATTGACGGAGCACAGTCAAAAACAGCAGGCGCTTTTCCCTCAACCGATGACATAACATCAAGCATATTTATATCTTTTGGATTTAGTGCAAGCGAAAAACCGCCGTTTACGCCTTTGAATGACTTTAAGATGCCGTGTTTTGCCATTGCTTGAAGAATTTTTGCTAGAAAACTTTTTGGAATAGAGAGCTGATTTGAGAGTGTTTCGCTATCCATCGGAGAGGAAGCTTTTGACAAAACTATAAGAGAGAGTATCGCATACTCACTAGCACGAGTTATTAACATATTATTACTTTATTTTATTTTTGTAAAGTATATCAAAAGAAGTTGAAATTAAAGTAGAAATTGGATACTATTTCACTTCAACTTTATACACTGATATGTGTAACTGTTAGATTAAAATACCTTTTGGAGGCTATTATGGCTTTAAATTCGGCTAAAAAACAAGAAATTGTTGCAAAATACGGTCGTGGTGAGAATGACACTGGTTCAAGTGAAGTTCAAATCGCACTATTAACAAATAGAATAAGTGAACTAACTGAACACTTAAAAGTGTTTAAAAAAGATCACGCTTCAAGACTTGGTCTTTTAAAACTAGTAGGACAACGTCGTCGTCTTATGAAGTACTTTAAAAGAAAAGATAAAGATGCTTATCTTAAACTTGTATCAGATTTAGGTATTAGAGATAATATCTAAATATCTTCTTTTTTTTACGCACTATATGTTTTTTAGGTGCGTAAAACCTTTCACCTATTCGTAATAATCTATAAAAACAAGTGTTAGCCATTCTTTTTTTGTATCATTCAGGCAATAGCTCATGCAACGATACTTTCAGGATTCGTGAAATTTTATACAACTGTTCCAAGCTAAAGTGCTTATCATATTTGCATAGTTCGGCTTTTGCTACATGACCGACGGAATTATGCCCTATTGCTAATGCCAATTGCATTTGAGAAATATTTTTTTCTTTTCTGACCCTTTTGACATTTTCTCCAATTTTTAGATAAAAATTTTCTATCTCTTTTCCGCTAAATTCAATCAAAACTATACAATGTCCAATAGGTAAATATTTTTCTAAGTTTATAGTTGTTATGATTCTTATGAAATGTTCTATGGAACATTAAAAAGTTTGTTGAATAAATGGTTCTTCTAAGATATCTTATTTTAGATAACTTCTTATAAAAATCTAAAATTGGAGTAAAAATGGAAATAGCATTTGGAATAACGACGGGCTATCTTGCAATAGGGGTGTTTTGGATATGGGCATTAATTGATGTTCTTAAAAGTGAGTTTATAGGAAGTGGAAAAATTGTTTGGTTATTAGTGGTATTTTTCTTATCAATACTAGGTTCAATACTTTATGTAGCAATAGGAAGAAAACAACGAGTTTTAGGAGGTAAATCAGTATGAAAATAATATTACTAGCATTAATGTTTATTTTTGCAGGATGTTTAGATTCTGGCAAACCAAGTGATTCAGAAATAAAAACTAAAGCGCTGACACAAATTGCTACAAAGGATAGTGAAAAAATATTTTCAATTGAAAACTTTAAGAAAACCAATGGGTTTGAAAAAGATGAAAAAACATATATTGCTGATATTCAGTATGATGTAGTTTTTAAAAAAAGTTTAAGAGAAA
The DNA here is from genome assembly GCA_030654155.1 of Sulfurimonas sp. Taxonomy (GTDB): domain Bacteria; phylum Campylobacterota; class Campylobacteria; order Campylobacterales; family Sulfurimonadaceae; genus Sulfurimonas. The sequence continues at coordinate 12,756 of JAURYA010000110.1, forward strand.
TTGAAAAAGAATTTGGAATTTTTGCATCAACGGCGATAGGTGTGAAATTTGGAAATTTTAAAACTGGACATAGAGCTACAAATAAACAAAAAGCAACTTTGATAAAAAAAGAAAGTGGTTGGGTTATTTCTAGTATTGAAGACTAGTAAATTTTTGAAATGAAGAATAAAAAAATAAAGGAAAAGCAATTATGAAAAAAGTGTTAGTATTGTCAATGTCTGCAGTTGCAGTATCAGTTATATTTAGTGGTTGTATTGGGGAACTTGGTTCTGTTGCAAATAGTGTTTCATCTGTTATGCATACAGGAACTAGTATTAGCAATATGATTCAATCTGTTGAAGTAAATGGTGCTAAAACAAAAGATTTTTCTAAAAAAGACTTTGATGCATTAAAAGAACTTGCTATTCAATTCAAAGGTACTGATACAGAGTATTGGTTAGGTAATAATGCAGGCTTTAGCGATAATATGGAAACAGAGCTTATAAAACAAGGTTTTTCTACTCTTAAATACGCTACAAATGAAACAAATACTGTAAGAGAAGGCAAAGCTGAAACTATCACCGCTATGGCTAAAAAATTAAAAGCAGAAGGTGTAGATGCTCTTATAACTGGTACAGTAACAACTTCACATGCTTTTTCATCATCTTTTGGTAGTATGGAATCTAAGGCAATGATAACTGGAGTAACTTTCTCCATTATAAGCACAACAAATGGAAAAACTATGGCATCTGTAAACATGGTTTATAAAAAAGGTGTAACGCAAATTGAAGCATCTAAAGATATCTCAATGGCTTTAAAAGGTCTTGTGCAATACCCTGATGTGGATATAGCACAATCCTTTGAGGAAATAAAAAGTAAAAAAGCTTAAAAATTTTCTCGACTATACTGCTTGCTATGTGGATTGCTCTTTGAAGCTACAGAGCAGTATAAGCTTGTCCAAGATTTTAAAACATTGATGGAATTAGCACAATCAGATATGCTATCAATCAATCAATAAAGTAATGTTAAAAGGCTAGATAGATCTATATTCTATGAAGTAAAATAGCTTTAACTTCTATAAAAAAATCTCCACCGCTCTTTTTAAATCTTCTTCTGTATCTATCCCAAAACCTGTACTTGCAACTTTAACCATACTTATCTTTTTTTGATGATAAATCGCGCGAAGCTGTTCTAGTTTCTCTATATCTTCTATGGGCGCATCGCTAAGGTTACAAAAATCATGCAGGCTCTTCTTGCTAAATCCGTAGATGCCTATGTGGCCGAAGTATTGGGCTCCTCCGCCTCTGTTGTAAGGAATGAGAGAGCGTGAAAAATAGATGGCGTTGTCATTGTTGTCGAGCACTACTTTTACAAGATTTGGGTCTTTTGCCGCTTCATCATTTATGGAGTTGTAACAGCTTGCCATTATAAACTCTTCGCCGTTTTGTTTTAGCATTTTTAATCTTTTAAGGAGCATCTCTACGACTTCGGTTTCAATAAATGGCTCATCTGCCTGAACATTTATAACAATCTCATCATCTGCCAAATTTAAAATATTTGCACACTCATTTATACGGTCGGTTCCGCTTTTGTGCGTTGTTGAGGTCATCATCGCCTCTATCCCATATTTCTTACATGTAGAAATTATAAGCTCATCATCCGCTGCCACTACAACCCTGTCTAAGTGAGCAACTCTTTGAGCCGTTCTAACTACCATAGGAAGCCCGCCGATATCTGCAAGTACTTTTTGTGGAAATCTTGTTGAAGCAAGTCTAGCCGGAATAATTATCATTTAAACCCTTTAAGATATAATTGCGAAATTATATCCAAAAATGAATTTTTAGGAATTTTTTATATGCTTCTTTATCAGCCGCAAGAGGGGTACTGCTACAATAGCGATTCTCTCTTTTTGTATGACTTTATAAACTCTTTTAAACCAAGCGGCAAAGTTTTGGATGTCGGAGCAGGGTGCGGCATAGTCGGACTTTTGGTCGCACGTGACAATAAAAAAGTTGAGCTTGAAGCTGTTGAGAAGCAGGAAATATTTGTAGAGTATGCAACGATTAATGCAAGAGTTAACGACATTGTGTATAAAATCCATAAAAAAGATTTTTTGGAACTTGATGAAGATGTTAAGTATGACTACATAATCTCAAATCCTCCTTTTTACCATGACGGCGTAACAAAGAGCGAGAATGAGATGTTGTTTAATGCAAGGTATAATATCAATTTACCGCTAAATAAATTTTTTAAAAAGGTTTCAAGACTTTTGAAACCGAGGTCACATTTTATCTTCTGCTACGACGCATCTCAGTTTGGTCTGATTTGTTCAGAGCTGGGCAGTGTAAATATGAGGATTTTGGATGTGCAGTTTATACATCCAAAAACAGACAGAGTGGCATCGCTGGTTATGGTGCACGCAAAAAACGGTTCCAAATCGCTTATGAAAGTCTGGCCGCCGTTTATCAGTTTTGATGGTGAAGAGTTTTCGCGAAAGGCAAAAGAGATATATGAAAAAGCACGGACACAAAGTATAAAATGTCAAATATAATTAAACAAGACGGATTTAACTACTCTTTTGATGCTCTGGCGTGTTCATCGTGTCAGGCAAAATGCTGTACAGGCGAGAGCGGATACATACATGTAAATAGTCGTGAGATAGAGGATATCTCAAAATTTCTTGACCTTAGCATTGAAGATTTTACGCAAAACTACCTATTTAAAAACGGGTATAAATACTCAATAAAAGAGAGAAAATTGGGTGAGAGCTACGAGTGTGCTTTTTATGACAGAGCCTCAAACGGATGCGTTATATATGAAGTGAGACCAACTCAGTGCAGAACCTTTCCTTTTTGGGATTATTTTAAAACTAGAGTTGATGAGTTAAAACTTGAGTGTCCTGGAGTTGTCGATGTATAATTTAGTAAAATCATCTTTGTTTGTGCTCTTTTTTAT
>JAURYA010000112.1 GCA_030654155.1 Sulfurimonas sp.
TCTTCAAAGTGATTTTGATCGCTACAATTCACAGTTCGACTCATTTACGCTTAGTGCCTCTTATCAAAAAGAGATTGATATAGATAGATTTGTAGTCGGCTTGTCCGTTCCACTTAACTTCACCAGCTCATTTAATGAAGAGAGTCGTGCAATGCTTATACATAAAAAAAGCTCTCTCATGCATGAAAAAGAGGGACTTAAACTGCAAAAAGCATCTAACGCAGAAGCTTTAAATAAAGAGTTGCTACAAAGTTTTGAGACCATAGATGCACAAAAAACTATATTAGCAAAGTATGAAAATGAGCTGATGCCTCTTGTTGAGAGTGGCTATGCTTTGGGTGAGGATTCGGCAATTGAGTATCTGCTAAGCCAGCGAGAGTTATGGAAACTAAAAGAAGAACTTACCGCACACTACAAAAAATATTATGAAACGCTATTTAAATTATATGGCATTTTACAAATCAAGGAATAATTATGAAAAAAACTATTATTTTACAAATGATGTTAAGCATATCACTTGTGGCAAATGTCACATTAACACCGCAAGAAGAAAAAAATTGGCAGATTCAAACTGCTCTAGCACAAGAGGTTACGCATGTGCCTCTTGATGAGTATATGATGAGAGTTACGACTCCGCCAAAACTTCTCCACACTATTTCAGTACCTTACGAAGCTCAAGTTATACAACTCAATAAAGCAAACTTTGAGAGCGTAAACAAGGGAGAAGTTCTCGGGCTTTTAAACTCACCACAGTGGATAGAAGCTCAAAAAGAGGCTATTGGCACTTGGGTAGAACTATCTCGTAGCGAAAATGAAGCAAGTCGAAAATCAAAACTTTGCAAAGAGGGAATTATCGCTCAAAAAGAGTGCCTTATAGCAGACGCAGAGGTTAAAACAGATAAGATAAAGCTCTTAGCATCCGAGACTGTTCTTAAATCTTACGGCATTAGCGATGAGATAATAAAAATACTCTTTAAAGACCTTACTATTTTCCCAAAAATAGAACTTCGTTCTGCTGTTAAAGGAGTAATTGTACAAACAGACATTGAAGTCGGAAAAAACATCTCATCTTCTAATGCTCTTTTTACAATTAAAATAGATGGAGAAGATTGGATAGAGAGCGATCTTCCTCAAGCAATCGCAGATAAACTTAAGTCATCAAAAGAGGTAATCATAACCATTGCAGGCAAAGAGATAAAATCAAAAGTATTGCTTCTTTCTCCATTGCTTAACCCAACAAATCAAACAAGATATGTTCGTTTTTCACTTCCAAAAGAAGCAGATCTGCTAGTGGGATTAAAAACAAAAGCCACGCTTAGCATTCAAAGAAAAGCCCTTCTAATCAACAAAAAGGCAATCGTACAAGATGGTCAAAATACGGTAGTTTTTATAAAAGAGGCTCAAACATATCGTACTCTAAAAGTAGATTTAATTGCCGAGAATCGTCAAATGTGCTACCTTGAATATAACGCAGAGCTAAAAAAACCTATCGCAATTGGCGGAACAAGCATATTGCAAAATATGCTCATTCAAGGTAAAGAATGATGAAAGGATTAATCTCTTTTTCACTCACGCAAAGACTTTTTATATCACTGGTTGCTATTGTTATTTTAGGATTTGGCGTTAAGTCATACAATAATCTTCCGGTTGATGCTTTTCCTGATATCTCTCCCATACAGGTAAAGATTATTATGAAATCAAGCGGTATGACGCCCGATGAAGTTGAGTCACAAATTGTTATTCCTATTGAGATGGGAATGCTTGGTATTCCTCATCAAACCATGATGCGTTCAACCATAAAATACGGTATTTGCGATATTGCCATCGACTTTGAAGAGGGAACTGATATATATTGGGCAAGACAACAAGTAAATGAAAGGCTAAATGACATAGCAGATGAACTACCTGCAAACCTAGAGGGAGGATTGGCACCCATCAGTACACCTTTGAGTGAAATTTTGATGTTTACTATTGAGTCAAAAACGCTTGATTTGAGCGAAAAACGCTCTTTACTTGATTGGATAATTGCGCCAAAAATTCGTTCTATCAGTGGGGTTGCAGAGGTTAATGCACTTGGAGGCAAAGTAAAAACTTATGAAGTCACTCCTAAACTTGAAGCGATGAGGAGCTACGGTATAAGCCTTGAACAGCTTATAGCAACACTCGAAAATAGTAACATAAATGACGGTGCAGGACGCATTACACAGGGAGTAAACAGTGTTCTTGTACGCAGTGTCGGGCGTATCAACGATATGTTTGATATTAAAAACCTAAGCGTTGCTTTAGTCGACGGCAAAGTAATCACAATTGGCGATTTAGCAGATGTCAAAATAGGATACCTGACAAGGGCGGGCTTTTCTACAAAAAATGGACAAGGAGAAACAGTTCAGGGTATTGTACTTGGGCTTAAAGGGGCAAATACCAAAAAAGTACTTCAAGAGGTAAATGAGAGTCTTAAAGAGATAGAGTCTATGCTTCCTAAAAATACGAAAATAGATGTTTTTTATGATCGTTCCACACTAGTTGATTTAGCAACCGATACCGTCAAAAGCTCACTGCTTGAAGCTGTTATATTGATTGTCATAGTGCTTTTACTTCTTCTTGGGAATTTTGCTTCTGCACTTAGCGTCGCACTTATTTTACCTTTTGCACTGCTGATGAGCTTTATAGCTATGAATTACTTCGGATTAAGCGCGAACCTGATGAGCTTGGGCGGTCTTGCTATTGCTGTTGGTATATTGGTAGATTCTGCCGTTGTTATGGTTGAACATATAACAGCAGAGCTTGGAAATCCAAAGCGAAAAAACGAGAATAAAATACATATTATATACAATGCTGCCGTTGAGATGGCACCCTCAATAGTTACGGGAGTGCTTATTATCATCATCGTATTTATGCCTTTGTTAACACTTGAAGGACTTGAAGGAAAACTCTTCAAGCCTGTAGCGCTAAGTATTGTATTTGCACTATTTAGTTCCTTAATCCTCTCTCTTACACTTATTCCGGTATTGAGCTCATTTATCTTAAAAATTCGTGAAGACAAAGAGTCTTGGCTTATAAAAACCCTTTTAAAAGGCTTTAGACCATCTCTTAATCTTGCTATAAAACACTCCTCAACTGTGTTTGTAACGGTACTTCTTCTCTTTGGAGGCTCGCTATATCTTGCTTCAAAAACGGGAAAAGCTTTTATGCCCACGATGGATGAGGGAACTATAATTGCGATGATAGAATCCCTGCCCTCAATCTCCATTGAAGAGAGTATCGAGCTAAACAAAAAAATCCAAACAAAACTTATGTCAGATGTACCAGAAATTGCATCTATTATCGCAAGAACCGGTACGGATGAGCTTGGACTAGATCCCATGAGTCTCAACGATACAGATACCTTTTTTATACTAAAACCCATGAAAGAGTGGCGAGTGCGATCAAAAGAGTGGCTAAAAAACCAGATAAGAGAGTCTCTTGATGACATGGTCGGTGTTGAATATGTCTTTACACAACCAATTGAGATGCGCGTGTCAGAGATGCTAACAGGGGTACGAGGCGATTTGGCTATCGATATCTTTGGAGATAACCATGATGAGCTTGAGAGAGTAGCCTCTGAAATAAAAACAGTTTTAGAACAGGTTAAAGGAAGCAGCGATGTCTATAAAAAAAGCAACGAAGGAATCGAATACTTTGAGCTTAGCTTCAACCAACAGGCTTTAGGTTATTATGGATTAAACGAGCGTGAAATTGCTACTTTTATGAAAACAATGGTTACTGGTGTGCAAGTAGGCATCGTTCAAGAGGGTATGCGTCGCATTAAATTGATGGTAAAGGGCGAAGATATTATGCATAACTCCCTAAGTGCATTAGAATCACTTTACTATGTCTTAAAAGACGGCACAAGCATCTCTTTAGCCAACTTAATAACATTTAAAAAAACAACTGGACCGGTACAGATTGAGCATGAGAACGGATACCGTAAAACCGTTGTACAAAGTAATGTGCAAGGAAGAGATCTAGTAGGTTTTGTCGAAGATGCAAAAGCACAAATCGAGCAAAAAGTTCAAATGCCTGCCGGCTACTATGTGACTTACGGCGGAGAGTTTGAAAACCAACAAAGAGCAGCCAAAAAACTGATGATAATCGTGCCGATTGCACTTTTTTTAATCTTTATCCTGCTTTTTGTCTCATTTAACTCCATAACACAAGCATTGCTGGTTCTAATCAATATACCATTAGCTCTTATCGGAGGTTTTGCAGGACTCTATATCAGCGGCGAATACCTCTCCGTTCCCGCATCAGTCGGATTTATCGCTCTTCTTGGTATAGCCGTATTAAATGGGGTAGTGTTAGTTAACTACTTTAACTATCTTGTGCAAAACGGCTATAAAGTCATAGATGCCGTGCGTGAGGGTACGATAAAACGGTTTCGTCCTGTTCTTATGACGGCAACCATCGCCGCATTTGGATTACTACCGCTACTTTTTGCAACCGGTCCCGGATCAGAAATCCAAAAACCGCTTGCGATTGTTGTTATAAACGGCTTAATTAGTTCAACGATTTTAACTCTAATCGTACTGCCGTTGCTCTATCTTAAATTTACTAAGCAAGATAATTTAGAAAACAAATAGAGCTGATTTTTAAACCTCTGTACTTAATAAGCATAGAGGTTAATCTCACAGCCATTAAAGGTAAAATCAAGCTCGTCGGATGGCTCTTTGTAAAGCAGAGGGCTATCCAAATCTATATAGCGTATAACATCCCTGTAAGCCATTGCCAGATGCAACGCCATGTTTATGGAGTATGGACCCTCCAGCATTGAGCCGAGCATACATGTGACTTTTTTTTCTCGCGCATACTCTAAAATCTCTATCGCTTTTGTAACCCCGCCGCACTTCATAAATTTTATGTTTATCATGTTTGCACTTTGTGATTCAACAACCGCCTTAACGTCTTTGAGTCCAAATGCCGCTTCATCCGCTAAAATAGGAATATATGAGAGTTGTGTAATCTTTTTTAAACCCTCCAAATCAGAGGCAATAACAGGCTGCTCAATAAGCTCAATTTTCACATCTTTCATATTTCGGATAAAGAGCAGCGAATCTTCCAAACTCCAAGCCTGATTTGCATCGACTAAAATCTCAGATTGCGGCAGTTCTTTGGATATTTTCTTTACCACTTCTATAGCATGTTCTATATCTTTGCCGACTTTTACTTTTAGGATTGTCATTGCGTTGTCATATGCTTTTTTTGCATCACTTAACATCACGGCAGCCTCATTTAAACTAATGGTCACATCTGTTTTTAACGGAGTCAAATCAGTTGCGCCAAAGTAACCATAAAGCGGTTTCTTTGCTTCTTGAGAGAGCAGATGTACAAATGCCATATCAAGTGCGGCTTTTGCACTTGAGCCTATTTTTTTAGTATGGAGTTTTACGAGTGCCTCTTTTGGTAAAAGACCTAAAAACAGTTTTTTGACACTACCGATAGAGTTTAAAATATCCTCTATATCCTCACCCGTAATCGCCTTTGTTGCAGGCGCTTCGCCTATTCCTACCAAGCCACTGTCGCTAGTTACATGTACTCTTACAAACTCAACATGAGTGGCAGTTCTAAGTGCGGTTTTAAAGGGAGTTTTTAGCTCTATCTGTTTTACTTCGATGGTTATGTTTAATATTTTAAATTGTTTTTTTGATGTCATATCACAAGCCTTCAAAGTCATTTTCTATTCTACAATCGCCAATTTAATAACATCTAATTAACTATAATGCTTATTTATCGTAACAAATAATTTAGCAAAGGTGGTTTTACCACTTTCATTTGCTCCTGAGATGATGTAGAGGGTTTTCATTTAATTTAAATTCCTATTTTGAATAGTCACTCCTAGTTGCATAAACTTTTCATCGATTTTTTTATACAAAGCATTTAAATTTACTTCTCCTAATAAAAATGGTAATTTAAAATTTACGATTGTTTCTTCTATATCTTTTTGCAATATACTATTTTCAACAATATTTAATTCATCTATTACTTTCTCAACAATATCATCCATTTTTAGAGTTATTTTATCTAATTTATCATCCATATTCTTTATCAACTCATACAACTTTTTATTTGTACTAAAAGATTGAATACTCTTAAAATATTCTATATTAAACTTTATATTTTCTAAAATATTATTTTTATCTAAAAATTCTTTAAAATTTCCAGCATCTGGATTAGTATTTTTAGAAAAAATATCAGTTACAAAATACCCATGTTTTTTTTCTAATTCCTCTAAGTTTGGATGATTGGAAATAATAAGTTTTGGAACAGCAAAATATAAGTAGTTATCTTTATTTGTTATTTGAGTAGGTATAGTATTTGAAACTAAATCTTCAATTAATTTGAAACCCATAGTATCTGTATAATCACTTTTACTATCATTTTCTTTCAAATGTAAATCTATAATTAAGTAATTTATTTTATGTTCACAAATATAATTAGCTATAAAACTTAAAAAGCTATCTCTATTTGTAATATTTTCATAAAACTCTATATAAAAATCATCAATAGCTTCAATATTTGGAAAAATTCTTGTTTTATCCAAACCACTACGTTCAAGTGCAAAACTCATTGCTTTACATATTTCAGATTCATTTTCAATAATAAAAACTCTTGCTTCATTTAAATTTGCCATTTATTATTCTCCTTACTTAACTTAATTTTGTAATACGTAGGATCATCTTTAACTATTTCCATAGTAATTTGATTAGTTTCTAATATATTTTTAATTGCTGTATGTCCAACACCATAACTTTCAGATGTATCTTCATTTATAGTTTTTTTTTCATTTTCTATAATAATTATTCTATTTTCACAATAGATTTTAATACTTGAATTCGATTTTCCATGCTTCAAAGTATTTAAGATAAACTCAAAAAATACAAGATTTATAATATCTTGTTTAATTGTAATTTTAGGAAAAACATATATATTTTTATCTACAACAAATGTACAATTATTGCTTTTAATTAATGGATTCATATCTTTTATGCTTAGAAAATTGATCAATTTTTGATGAAAATCACTTTTTTCAGAATTATTGAAAAAAATATCTTCGATACAATATGCTTCTTTTTCTTGCTCTACTAATAAACTTTTATTAAAATATTTTCCCAATGAAGCTACATATTCTATAATTATTGAAAAATCTTTAATATCATTTAATTTTTCAACTAATTGACTTTGAGTTAAACATTCTCTATTATATTCTTGAATTAAATTATCTAAACGGGTATATATTTTAATTTGTTTAAATGTAGAATGATTAATATTACCAATTATTTCTTCACTAAGCTCTTTTTCTTTTTCTAATTTTTCATTTTCTAATTGTAAAGATTTATTTTTAAATTCACTAAGCTCTTTTTCTTTTTCTATATGCTTTTTTTCAATAAGTTCATCGTATTTAGTTCTCATTGCACTTAACATATTGTTTTTACTTATGAATTCATATATAATATTTTGATATGCCAAAACCAATCTTGAAATTTTTAAATATTCTACCAATTGATTATGTTGATTATCATCTTTATTGATATGTCCTATGACAATTACACCCACAGGAGTAAGGTTGTCATCACTATTTGTGATACGAATATAAGTTGTAAAATCTTTATAAAAATTGCACCAAATATTATATTTTTCATCGCTAACTTCAATCTCTATATCAGTACTATAATCAATCACTTTTTTTGTAGAAGCCCCTAGATACAGTTTCATTTCATTTGTATCATCTTTAATTCCATCATAGTTATTTAAAACATCTAACATATGTGCATTTTTAGTATCTTGATTAATATCTATACAAATACTTTTAATTTTAATATCTTTTACTTCTGTTGCTATTAGCTCTTCTAAAATAGTTTTAAAACTATCTATCTGTTCATCAATAGTATTTTCTTTGATAACATTATCAAATATTTTACTCTTTCGTTCTAAATGAGTTGTATTCTCCACAAAAAGACCAAAAATCCTAGAAAATATCCCTATATATTTAAAAGGAATATCTTTATAAAACTTCTTTAATTCCCATTCAAAATATTTTGATTTTTCTTTACTATATGTTGCTAACTGCTTAACTGCTATTGGATACATATCAAGTAAATTTTTGTAGAAGTATTTTTCTGGATTTTTTATTTCATTGGTTAAATTATAATAGTATCGTATCACTTCATCGGAGAGTATATGATTTACTCCTAAAAAGCTCCCCAAAGAAAGTAAAAAACTAAAATAGTTCATATTGGTTCTATTTTTTTCTTTATAATGATTTACAATCCCTTTAATCGTATCTATTTTGTTAAGCTCTACATAATCAAAATAACTTAAAAGGGGATAAATTTTAATATCTTTTCTATTTATATTTGTGAACTTTCTTATCTCTTCATAAATATATTTGTGAATATTTTCTCTTAAAGTTTTAAAAAAATAAACTTTTGGAAAAGCTAAACTTTTTAAAAAAGCTATTTTTGACTCAACTATTAGGAATTTTTCTATTTCAACTGATAATGGTTTTTCATCAAGATAAAACTTTGAAAAATAGTTCTGCACCAATTTATAATAATTTTGAAATTGTGTATCTATATCCTCACTAGTATTAAACTCATCTATATACTGATATATATATTCTGTAGATGACATCCTAAGATAGCTTTTTAGATCCACGATTTGTTCAAGAGATTCATATTCTATTTCACAAGCACTTTTTTTTGATAAATATTTCGCTTTTTCTTGAAAAGTATGCTTGATAGTTACTAAAGATGAGTCAGTAGCAATTTTTTCAAATGTTTTTTTTCTCTCACATAAATAACAATCTTCAAAACCTGTTTTAATAGGATGAATATTAATCTTTAGATAACTATAAAAAGATTTATCCTGATAAAAACTCTCCATCAACTTCAAATCTTTTTCATTTGTTCTATCTATTAGTGCAAATACTGCTTGAAATTTATCTGCAAAAAAACTACTCAACACACTATAAATATATTTAAATGCTTCACCACTTGATATTGCATCATCTACGAAATAAAAGCTATAATAAGCTTCTTTATTTTCGTATGTAGTTGTAAGATTATTAATAGAAAAATATCCTTGCTCTTTGTTGCTTAAACTAAGACTGTGAATAATAGCATCATTTTCAAAAACTATTTCATTGATAAGTGCTACAAATTCTGCATTTGTATTATGTGCTGATGTTAGTATAACTGGTATCTTCTCATCTCTTTTAAAATCTATTTCTTTTTCAAAATATTCTTTTATATCGCCTTTATTATTTTTGAAAAATTGTGTTGTGCGTATATAGTAGAGATAATGATTTGTATTTCTTTCTATATGAGGGAAATAGATAGCATCTTCCCATGAAACTTGAAAAAACTTATCATTTTTTGTATAAATATTATGAGTATGATATAAATCTTTGATATTATATTTATCTTTATCAATCTCATATAAAGGTTTATTGTCATCAAAACACATAGTGCAGTTAGAAGCTGGTTCAAGTACATCTTTTAAATTTTTACTATACGATGCAATCCAGTTTCGTGAAACTGTACCATCCTTTGTGAGTTGTACAAGTGTGTATTTTTCATAACTTTTTAAACCTTTAGTTAAAGTATCAATATTACTTTCAAATACACTAGGACGAATAAATATAAAAAATTTGTCACTATTCAGCTTTTTAAACTTATCAAACTGTTCTAAAATTGGTTTATTGTTTAAATCACTTATAATATAACTTTGCAATCTTGAGCCTAATAGATAATCAAGTTCAGCTATAAATGAAGAAGAATATTTTTCAATTCCTACAAATATAATATTTTCAAAATCAGTATATTTATTTTTAATTTTCTTTGCTAAATCAAAGCTCATCAATTTGACCCATTGAGAGTTTTCAAAAACATATTTTAAATAATAAAATTTTTTTATATGGAAATCATCTTGTAAATCAAGATGTATCTCTTCATAATTTTCTTTGAGTTCTAAAAAATTACCCAACATGAGAGTGTAAAATAATTCATTTTGATTTCGTGGATTAGGTAAAAAAAGTTCAAATGGAAAAAACATTTGTTTATTTTGATGATTCATATAAAAAAGATTAGATGTTAAATTTATGATATCTTGCCCTTGAGAAGTTTCTAAAAAATTTCTTTTATTATAATTATAAGTTTGAGATAACATAGCATTTATATTACACATCTCTATATGGTTATTACCGCCAAGAAAAAAAACTTGAGGGTACTCTTTATTTAAAAAAGCAATATTACATATTTTTGACAAATCTGTTGTTTCACTTAAAAGTTTTAAATATTCTATATTTTCTTCTATAGGATAATTTACTATTAATATATCTTGAACAGAGTTTAAAAAAGCAAACGAATACAAATCTCTTAAAAAGTTACTAGTCTCTTCTATCTTTGTATAATCAACAATAACAGCATTTATCTCATCAACTAATTTTCTTCTATCTTTTAAATCAAAATAATATTGAAAATTTTCAAGATGTTTCTCTAATGATTTTTTATCTTCTAAAAGTTCTTTATAGTATTTAGAAGTTAGTTTGAGAGGTTTTTGTGTAACTACTGCTGGATTATCTAAATGAAGATTCTGAGGAAAAGATAAATGAATATACGTTCCTCTAACTACATTGTTGAGCAATGGTTGTACTATCACCTCATTATTTTCATTATATTTAATTAAAAAAGATAATTCATTTTTATTGAGATAAATTTCTAGATTTACAAAAGAATCATTTTTAAATTTCTCTTTTGAAAGTCTTTCAAGTTGATTTACTATTTTCAATAGTAAAGGCATACCAAAGTGTTTGGTAATCCTTTCTGACTGAGCAGATAGAACATATTTTAGGTTAAAAATATTTTCTAAAATTTTTGTATATTCTTTATTTTCAAACTCTTTTATAATTTTATTATAATCATTCCACGCAATACTACCTTGATTCTCTTTTAAAATTTCATCACATATTGTTTCATAGTATTTAGATAAAAAGCCATTTTGATAATCATCTGATACAATTAACTCATATAAGTTTTTAGAGTTATTTATATAAAAAGAAATATACCCGTTGGCTGTAGTATTACCTGTTTTTGTATGTTTTTGTATATTCTCTACTATTTCTCGAAAAATTTCTTTGAATTTATTTGTAATATACGCACCATTTTGAGTAAGTTCTAAATATATCTCAAATATATCAGTCCAAACTTTTTCACTTTTATTTCTATATGCACCTTTTTCAATGGTTTCTAGCTGTAAAGATTTATAAAATATTTTTCGATTCTCATAACGAGAAATATTTTCTGCTTTACCTGTATCTTTATTTGTAATCCAGTAATCTTTATCTTCAAAAGCTTCATTAAAAGTATTATTGGCAATTTTTATAATTGGTAAAAAATTGTACTTTTGTTTTCTTAAAAGAGTTAAATTATTTTCTTTTTCTGTAGTGTATAAAAGGATTTTTTTATCGGTTAAAGTAGTCGGCGGTTTGTTTCTATCTCTAAATGTACTATCTACTATCAAAATAATACCGCAATCTATGTATTGTGTTAAATATATTTGTATATAAGATTGTACCTTTTCATCTAGCTTCTCAATATTTAAAATAATTCTAATATCTCTAGAAAAATATTTTTCATTAATCTGTAATTTTTCATATAGGTTAAGTAAATATACTAAAAATAATGGATGAATAAAGAAAATTTCTTCTGTATTATCAAAATCTATATGAATTATGTGATTTCCATTTTCAGGAATTTTATGTTCAATTTTTGAAATAATATGATAGTACAATTCTAAAGTAGGTTTACTTTTGTCATATAACATTGAATTTGTTATTTTCATACACTACCTTTAACTTTTATAAATTAAATTATAGTATAAAAAATATTATAACTTTAATTTAATTTTAGATTCATGAAAATAAAGATATTTGAAATAGAAGTGACTTAACTTTTTCAAATGAAGCGGGTCAGAGTTTTACTTTTTACTCTTAATAATCAAGCCAAATACCCTATATGTTTATAATAAGGAGTGTTTAAAAACTCTTTTAAAAACTCTTTTGGGGGATTAGTAAGATTTACCATGTCAATAAGTGCAGTTTTTAATTTTTTTAAATCTTTATAAATCACTACCCAAAGGATATCTCCGTCCACGCCTCTGTAGTCATGAGATATCTTATCTCTAAGTCCTGCTATATCACTCCATGAAAGCTCAAAAGTTACAGCATTTTTTAGTTCTTTATCTATTTTTTTGGACTCTTCACCGATAGCAATAAAAAGTGAAACAACTGCATTAAGTTCTTTTTGCTCATTTGCCCAGATAAAATCAGCAGGATTGTTGAAATCTTTTGTATATATCCAAGCTTTTTCGCAACACTCTAAGATGGTAAAAATATGGATTAGATTTTTTTCATCATACATAGATAAAATCTTTCTTCGCATAATGTTTTATGATGGGATTCATATAATCAAGTGAGACAAAGTCAACCTTAGAAACTTTTAGTTCCTTTGCCAGTTTTTCGCCGATGTTTAAAAAATCCAATCCGCTTTGAAGTTCAAAGTTTTTATCTCTTTCATAAAAGATATCTACATCACTGCTACTTGTTGCTTCATCTCTTGCATAGCTACCATAGAGTCCAAGCGTAGTGATGCCGTATTTTACGTAAAATTCATCTTTTTTATTTTTTAAATAAGTGATGATTTCAATTTTTGTCATCGTAAAAACCTTTTTTTAGTTTCAACTTAAGTATAACATAAAAGCATATATAGCCATATAGTTTTGTGTTTATATTGAAGTTGGTATCACGCCATTCCTAACACAATCTTCATCTGCTTATTTCAAACCTCACCCCGCCATCCAAACTAAAATATTTCCTACCGCCAAGCCGACAAAAGTTCCTATAATAAACCCCATAACTGCCATCAAAACACCAATCCCGACAAGTGCTTTGTTGTAAGTAGCCGCCAAAATGGATGCGGATGCAACTCCGCCGATGTTTGAGAGTGAAGCAACGGCTATGCTAAAGAGGTCAAGTTTAAAAACCTTAGCACCTGCTACCATAATGAGCGCATGAATAACCAAGATACAAAATCCGCCAAAGACATAAACCCCGACTCCGCTAAAGTTCTCAAACAACGCCTTTGAACCGATAAGAGCTATAAGCATATATAGCATGGCAGAGCCTGTTTGGCTAGAGCCGTTTATGGTTTTTAGTTTTGTAAAGGAGCCTAAAATGCCAAGCACGGTTGCAAGAATTACAGTCGTAGTCGTGTAGTTCAATATCTCAAATCCGCTATATGCCAAAAAATTAACACCAAAAGCAACAAGGGCGGAGAGAAGCAACAAAGAGAGGTACCTC
>JAURYA010000116.1 GCA_030654155.1 Sulfurimonas sp.
GCCACTAGTAAATCTTAGTTTTGCTCTCAATTATTATTTCAATGAACTTGACATAAGGGGATATCACTTAGTAAACATCGCAATCCATTGTGTTTCTGCAGTCTTTCTTTTCTTGTTCATTCGATTAACACCGATTTTCGCGCCGGCTTTAACCGACACAATTATTAACGTTCCCCAATCCCGTTCAACTGAACTGGAAGGACAAGTTGGCCCCGTTCAGCCAAGGTATCTGCTTTGGCAGGTTCGACCAGTCAACGGACCGCAATACAGGATTATGGGCACGCTTTGCGAACTTCACATTGATGTTCCCGTCACGAACTTCAACAGTACCTCCACCCTTGACGAAGTTGCGGAATATTTTTGGTGCATCACAATCTTCAAAACCTCGTAGCTGCTGGGCCAGACGGCAATAAAGGGTATCCGCAATCATAGTCATGATCACGTCAAAGTGGATCTTGATCAGGATCGGCGACGACAGGGCATTGAGATGGAAAAACTTAACCGCCTCAGCAATACCATTTTCGACACGCCACCGCCGGGCATAGTTGCCGACCAGCAGTTCCACCGGCATCTGAAAGTCATTGGTGATCAGAAAAGCCGGCTTCTCCCTGCCGTTGCCACGGACAATGATTTGCCGTACTTCGCCGTCATAACCGCGGAGTTCAATTGTCGATTCATGAACCATCGGTTGCGGATATTTACGCTTGTCGTGGGGGATGGTGATTCGTCTCCAGGGCTCAAGATTCTCCGTCTCCTCGACAAGTTTATGGCCCCGCCGCCTGAGGGTGATGAACCTGATTTTTTGGCGGTTGAGTTCCGAGAGGTTTTCGTAAGTGGTCAGTTTGGAATCAAAGATGAATGTCGATTCCATCGGCTTTTTGATACCCTGCCAGAAGGACAGGAAAGCGAGAATCTGGTCATCGGCCTCACTGCGCTGAATATCCGCGGCGGTAAAAAGAATAAGCCTGCTATCGGCGTCTTGTGCCAGGAGAGTAAGAGCTCCTTTCATCCGTTTCCCCCTGGCGCCGGCCCAGTGTTCCTGGAGAACTGATTCGTCACCGAAGTGAGGAATGGTGTGGAAATCAAGGTTGATGATCGACCCTGGACAGAGGCCCAATCGCATGACTTGGCGGACGAAGGCATCCTGCAGACGGAGAAGATGGTTGGCATCAAGGGAATAGGAGTAGGTAGAGAGGGCAGTGCATTTCGGTATGACGTTGAGACCGGCGAAAAGGCCCGGTCCCGGATCAAAAACGTGCTCGCCGACATGGGCGTACCGCTCGGTACCGAGAAGCTTCAAGGCCAGAATGGAGAAGAAGTAATTGGTTGCGGAAAGGCTTTTGCTCTCTGGAAGTTTCGCCGTCTTGATAACGGCATCAAGATTGAGTTGTGCGATGAATGGTGCAAAGAGAAACACCCCGGCACCGGCAGATTCGAACCGTTGCTCCGTAAGCCGTCCGACTGCAACCGGTGCGGCAACTTCCGGTACCTCCGCCCCTCTTATAGTTCGGCCGATTTTAAGTTGAGTCCGCCGAGGAAGCTTTTTAAATCCTTCTTCCGCCAGGATACGTTCGATGGTACGCACGGAAATGTCTATCGCCTCCTGGTTGAGCAGTTGGGCGATATCGCCGGCCGAGAGTTCACGCTGCCGCCAGGAAATAATCTTCTGCCGGGCTGCAGCATCAACTCGCCGTCGTGGGCGGTTGCCTTCGGACAATGCTTCCGAGAAGTCGATCTTTTCATGACGGAACTGATGCCGGAGAACCCGGAGGTAGCCGACGCTAAAGCCAAAACGTTCGGCAACGATCTGGTCGGGTAGGCGATCGACAAAGGAAGCCCGCATCGCTTCGTACTTTCGCTGCCATTTGTCGGCTGGTTGGGTAAAAAAGTTGGCATCTCTCATGCCTCCAACTATATAATGACGTATATAAATGTCAATACAAATACACAAAACTGTTAAAATAAATGCAGCTCAAATGAAAATCTCGGAAAGATATATGCAACTATTTGTTAGTATATTACTTAAAATATCTTAAATCTGCCGATCGCCCACCATCCGAGTGTTTTTTGGTTATTTAATTCTATTATTTAAGCGCCACATAACGTAACGTAATGAATATTGTGCCAAGCTTTATTGGCGAAATTTATATTTGATAACAGCTTGT
>JAURYA010000128.1 GCA_030654155.1 Sulfurimonas sp.
TACAAAGACCTTGATAAACTCTCAGCTCAAAATTTTATAGATATGGCGCAAGAGTGCGGTGTAAAAAGAGTAATCTATCTTGGAGGACTTGGTGTAAAAAACAGCGACACAAGCAAACATCTCCTAAGCAGAATAGAGACAGGAGAGATACTTAGTTCATCAACCGCTGTGCAGACTATTTGGGTACGTGCAGGGGTTATAATAGGTTCAGGAAGCGCCAGTTTTGAGATTATAAGAAATTTGATTGAAAAACTGCCTATTATGATAACTCCAAAATGGGTGGACACCTATGCTCAGCCGATTGCTGTTGATGATGTTGTAAGTTACCTCTCATCCTCTTTATATCTAGATTATGATAAAAATTTAATAGTAGATATAGGCGCGAAAAAGATGATGTACAAAGAGATGATGCTTGAAACCGCAGAGGCGCTTGGGTTAAAAAGATACCTTTTTGCGGTTCCTTTTATGAGCATTACTCTCTCTTCTTACTGGTTAAATCTTTTTACGCCGGTTCCTTTTAGCGTAGCAAAAGCGCTTATAGAAGGACTTAAATCTGAAGTAACCGTTCAAAATGAGAATGCAGAAAAATATTTTGCCAACATTACTCCCATGAGTTACATCGATGCCGTAAAAAAAGCGGTCTTAGAGATAGAACAAAATCAGGTAATAAGCAGATGGAGCGATGCAAATGGCTCATCTTGGGATAAAACTCACTCAAAAGAGATTAATAACGCTATTTTTGTAGATAGAAGAGAGGTTGATATTAGCTCTTATGATAAAGAGAGAGTTTTTAAAGCCATTAAGTCAATCGGCGGTAAAAACGGCTGGTTTGATTATGATTTTCTTTGGGAGATTCGAGGCATTATCGACAAAGCATTGGGTGGTGTAGGACTCAATCGCGGCAGACGCGACAGCTGTGATTTGAGGCTTGGAGAGTGTCTTGATTTTTGGAGAGTTGAAGATATAAAAGAGAATGAGAGACTGCTTTTATTTGCCCAGATGAAAATCCCAGGTCATGCATGGCTGGAGTTTAAACTAGATGGGGACAAACTTATCCAATCTGCATATTTTTATCCAAAAGGGATATGGGGCAGAATCTATTGGTACGCACTCATACCTATGCACTACTTTATTTTTAAAAACATGATAGAGAGTATTTTAAAAAATAGTTTAAAAGTTTAATATTTTTTCAACTCGCAGCACTTTTTGTACTTTTTTCCGCTTTGGCACGGACACGGCTCGTTGCGCTCTATTTTAGAGTTGTACATTTTGCCGTCTCTGTATAGCCACGCTTCGTCTTCATAGATAAAATTGCTCTTTTCATGCTGAACTTTCACACCGTTTACATCTCTGTAATAAGCCTTAAATTCAACTATATTTTTTTCTACATGTACAATTTCAAGACCGAGCCATGTAACGCTTTTGGCATACTCTTCTATAAGCTCTAAATCATCTTCATATCTGTTCTCTTCTGTAGTTGTTTTTACAATGTAGCTGCCATCGCCAAGGACGTATGCGCTGTATCTGCTTCTCATAAGCTCTAACGCCGTTGATGGCTTTGAAACACCGCTTAGGTATGGTTCGCAACACTCGCTAAACTCTTTTTTACTGTTACAATAACACTGCATAAAAACTCTTTTTTACTTAAATTATAAAATTATACACAACCCATGTGGTAAAAAACGATAAAAGAATTCCATAGCCGACTATCGCAGAGCTTAAGCGTGGAGCAAGACCCGCCATGGAAGCGACTGCTGCCGCTGTTATCATAGGCGCCATTGATGCTTCCATGATGGAGATAATAGCCGCTTTAGAGTTCCAAGAAAAAATGTAGCAGATAGCAATTGCAACTATCGGTGCAAAAATAAGTTTTACTCCAAGGGCAACGCCAAAAGGTTTCATATCCTCTTTTGGAAGCTTAAAACGGAGCTGAAGACCCACAGCTACAAGTGCCAAAGGGACAATAGTGCTAGCGAGTGAGGCAAGTACGCTTTGTATAACGGGATGAAAAGATGTTCCCATAAAAAAAAGTGCGATAATAAGGGCTATAAATGGCGGAAAAGAGAGTATCTTTAAAAAAAGTGTGCGTATGTCTACCTCTTTTGTGCTTGAATAATAAACAGAGATAAAAGTTCCATAGGTTGAGAGCGCTATAAAAGAGCCAAGCTGGTCGTACATTACAACATATCCTAGTGCATCTTCGCCAAAATAGGCACTTACAATGGGGATGCCGAGGTAAGAGGTATTTCCTAAAACTGCCACAAGCATTAAAGAGCCTGTTACCTCTTTTGTGAATGAAAAGAGTTTTGATAGGTAAAAAACGGCTATGGCGCTGATGCTCATGACACTCCATGCGATGAAAACAGGGATGAGTGTCTCAATGGAAAAACTAAGTTGTGGAATTTTAAGCAGAACAAGTGCGGGGGCTGAGATATAGAGAATAAATTGATTTAAAATAAGCGGCGTTTCTTTTGAAAAAGAGTCTGATTTGTTTAAAATATATCCAATAAAAATAGCGCTAAAAATAAGTGCAAAATTTTCCATAAAATTGTTTCTTTTGATTGTAGTTGTTAATTTTGGAAGTATATAATCTTTTGTTTAAATAGAGACTTCAAGACAAAATTATGAGGAGATGTTATGAGTAAAACATTTAATGAGGCGATGAATTTTAGACATGCGTGCAAACTTTTTGACGAGACTAAGAAGATATCGGACAAAGATATAAGAGAGATACTCGAAGCAGGGCGAAAGTCGCCTTCATCATTTGGCATGGAGCCGTGGAAGTTTTTGGTTATCACCAATGAGGAGCTAAAGGCTAAAATCAGACCTTTTTGCTGGAATCAGCCACAGATTACCTCATGCTCTCATCTGGTTGTGGTTTTGGCTGCGATAGAGAGTGTTAAAGTAGAATCAGGCATACCTGCAAAGAGATTTTTGCGCCGAGAAATGCCAAAAGAGAAGTTTGATTTTTATATAGATTTGTACGCGAAACATCTCAAAAAGACACTCGAGTCTGATGAAAACATACTCTGCTGGACTGCAAGACAGACTTATATCGCTGCGGCAAATATGATGACTTGCGCTGCAACGCTAGACATCGACAGCTGCCCGATTGAGGGGCTTGAGAAGGAGAATGTAGAGAGAGTTTTAAATCTTGATACTAAAAAATATCAACTCTCTTTGGTACTTCCCTTTGGATACAGAGCGCTAGAGCAGTCTTCGCAGTTAAGACTGGGTTTTGATGAAGTAGTGGAATTTATTAATTGATGCTTAGATTGCTTCGTCGCTTCGCTTCTCGCAATGACTGTTATTGTGACTCACTTCGTCGCTTCGCTTCTCGCAATGACTGCTATTGTGACTCACTTCGTCATTGCGAGCAAAGCGAAGCAATCTAGTCTTTAGAGGTCTGCTTAATATCTAAATTTAGCAATTATCGGGTTGTGGTCTGATATTTTTTTGCTATCAATTACGGTTGAGAATGTCAGCTCCAAACCTCTGTAAAAGATATAATCAAGCGAGTTGGAAAAAATCTTTTTTATATCTTTTTCATCGCTGAACTCTACTTTTTTTAACTCCAAATCGTTGCTGAAATCGTTTAGATACTGGACTCTTTTTAGGTTCCATGTGTTGAAATCTCCCGCAACTATCATAGCTCCGCCGTGTGATTTTATGGTCGAGTGTATATTGTTAAGCTCATTTCTAAAATCACTGTTGTGCACAAAGTTTATGGCGTGTAGATTTACTATAAGAAGTGTCTCTTCATCCGAGATTTTATGATGAGTAATAAGCGAAATTTTGTGTGTAGCACATCGCAGTTCACGCTTTTTTGTAAGCAGAGAGAGTTCGTTGTGGCAAGAGCTCTTAAAAGCGCTCAAAACCCCGAAAATATGCTTTTTCGTCTCAATATTTGGCGATAATACATAGGAGTAGTCGTGTAGCTCAAGCTCATGAGAGAGACTTTTTTTTACCTCTTGCAGAAGCAAAATATCCAAATCGTAGTTTTTTATAAGAGTGTTTACAAAATCTTTGTAAGAGCTTTTAAGTGAAAGTTTTGCTACATTCCAGCAAAGAACAGAAAACTCGCAGCTAAGTTCTGTTTCTTGGTGTTTTAGTGATTTTACAAAACTGTTTGGTTTGAACATTTTATAACTCTGCCATTAAAGCTGAGGCGCCATTATTCGCATAAGGTTTTCAAAAACTCTTCTCAAGTCAGACACATTTTTTGTTCCAAAAGAGGAGTTTTCTATAAGCTTGCCCGCCCACTCCTCTATCTCTTTTATAATCTTCTGGGAGTAAACAAAGAGAGCTACCTCGTAGTTTAAAAATAGGCTTCTGTTGTCAAAGTTAACACTTCCAAGCACAACGCTTTTGCCATCAAAAAGAATGGCTTTTGCATGAAGCATCGCTCCGTTGTAGAGATGGATTTTTATTCCTGCTTCTTCAAGCTCCCTCATGTACGAGCTTCTGACAAGATTTACTATTGTATGGTTTGCCTCTTTTGGCGTAATGAGTCTTACGTCCACTCCTTTGTGGTGAGCGATGATAAGCGCTTCAATGAGAGAATTATTTGGGATGAAGTATGGGGTAATAATATAAATCCGCTCTTTTGCACCGTATATTGCAGAGAGAAGAGCCTCATAAAAAGCGTCCTTGTCCATATCAGGCCCTGATGGAACGACTTGCAGATATATATCGCCCTGCGGCTCTTTTTTTTCTTTGGTAAACTTCAGCCTCTCGTTTGAAGCGTAGAACCAATCTGAGGCAAATATTTCAAAATATTGCTCTACAGATGACCCCTCAATGAGAAACATGATATCTTCCCATCTCTTTTTGTTATATGTTGCTCCTAAATACTCATTCGAGAGGTTTGCTCCCCCGCTGAAAACTTTTTCATTGTCAAAAATATAAATTTTTCTGTGGTTTCTAAGGTTTATGTAGTTTCTAAATGGCATCTGAAATATCGGCATAAAAAACTCTATCTCTGCACCCGCTTTTTTTAGCTCTCTAAGTCTGTATTGAGTGAGATACAGAATGATAGAGCCCAAAGAGTCGATGAGTATTTTTACCTTTACGCCCTCGTTTGCCTTTTTTATCAAAGCTGTAACAATCTCTTTTGTCACTTTGTCATACTCAAATATATATGTACTTATGTAGATTGAGTTCTTAGCATTTTCTATGCACTCCATAAACGCCACATACACCTCTGTGGAGTCTGTATATATTGTAAACTCCCTATTAGGGCTTGCGTCGGCTATTTTATAGTTTCTTAAAACCCCGTCTATGCTGTTTTGTATATTTTGGTCTGTTGGTTGGCTTTCAAGCTTTAAACTGCTCTTTTTGTATCTGTTTTTTCTTTTTCTTGAGCCGATTATAAAGTATAAAGGAATCGAGATGTAAGGAACTAAAATAATGGAGAGGAGCCAAGCAATGATGGCGCTGGGCGAGCGTCTATGGTAGAGCATGTGAATGAGTATGGCGACGATTAAGAGACCGCCAAAAATTATTAAACCGTGGTACAGATATATATTTTGCGCGTTGTTTATCTCTTCATTCATTGGAAGATTATAGCATCTTTGTTAAATATTTTTAAGTATAATTATGAAAAATTTAAAGGCTATTGACATGTCAACATATATTTTTGGTCACACAAATCCGGATTCCGACTCCATAGTAGGGGCTATTTCTTTAACATATCTTAAAAATCAGCTTGGTGAAGATTGCATAGCTGCGCGTCAAGGAGATATCTCTCCCGAGACTGAGTTTATCTTAAATAGATTTGGCGGCACATTGCCTGAACTTAAAACCTCTTACGCAGGGGAAAATGTTTATCTGGTTGATTTTTCAGACCTTGCTCAAGCCCCAAAAGATATAAAAGACTCAACTATCTTGGGTATAGTTGACCATCATAAGCTAGGCGACATTACGACGAATACCCCTTTAGAGTGCTGGATTCGCCCGATAGGGTGCTCAAACACCGTAATCAAAGAGATGTATGACTATCATAAAGTTGCTATTCCAAAAGATATAGCAGGAATGATGATGTGCGCGATTTTAAGCGATACGGTAATATTTAAATCCCCTACATGCACAAAAGTTGATACAAAAGCGGTAAAAGAACTTTCTGAAATTTGCGGAGTTGAAGATTATAAGGCACTTGCCATGGAGATGTTTATAGCAAAATCTGCCGTTGATGGTGCAAGTGCGCGCAACTTAAATACCAGAGACTATAAAGCGTTTAATATGAATGGCACCAAAGTAGGCATAGGTCAGCTTGAGATGGTTGATATTTCCGTGCTTGAGAGCAGAATCAACGAACTGTTTGAAGATATGAAGCTTATGAAGCAAGAGGACTCTCTTCATACAATAATAATCCTTTTAACAGACATTATGAAAGAGGGTTCTCAGCTTTTAGTTATAAGTGATGATTTAAGCAAGGTTGAGAATGCTTTTGGAATTAAAATCCAGAACAATCAAGCGTGGCTGGATGGACTTCTAAGCCGTAAAAAGCAGGTTATCCCTTTCCTTCAACCGCAATTTTAATTCACGCATGCCTTTGTGGCATGTTGCAGAGAGTTATTTAAAGCTCGCTGCTTTTGCAAGGTTTGGCAAATAAAAAGCCTTGGAAAAAACCACATCCGAGATCTTTTAACATCTCAAACTGCTCTTTGGTTTCGACCCCCTCTGCTATAACTTCAAAATTAAACTCCTCACCCATCATAATGATTGTTTTTATTATTGTTCGGTCGGAACTATTTTTATAAAGACCAAAAACAAAAGATTTGTCAATTTTTAGTTCATCAATTTTTAGATATTTTAAATATCCCAAACTTGAATATCCTGTTCCAAAGTCGTCAATGGACAGAGAGATGCCAAATTCGTTTAGCTCTTCTATCTTTTGCATCGCCATATTCTGGTCAGCAATTAAGACCCCTTCGGTCAACTCAAGTCTCAATCTGCTTGGATTTATTCTTTTGTTGAGTATAAGATTTTTTACCTCATTTATAAAATTTTTATCCTTAAATTGTACCGGACTCACATTTACAGAGATTCTCCAGTTCTTTTTTACCTTATCATTTGCCCATAATAACAACTCATCAGTTGCGGTATCTAGGACAAAATAGCCAATCTCTTTTATAATGCCTGATTCTTCTGCAAGCGGGATAAATTTATCAGGAGATATAACTCCCAATGTCGGGTGTTCCCATCTTATAAGTGCTTCAGCGCCGACTACCGCTTCGTCTCTGTTAAACTGTTTTTGATAGAGCATATAAAACTGTTTCTCTTTCATCGCCTCTTGAAGATGTAGAAGCATTAAAGCTCTTGATTTCGTCATATTCTGAAGTGAATTGTCATGAAATTTAATAACATTTCTGCCGTCACTTTTTGCCGCAAGCATGGCATATTCTGCTTGATTTAAGAGTGTCTGCGGTGTCTCTATGTAGTCAAAAAAAAGTGTGATGCCTATGCTGCATGTTAAGTAAAATGTTTTCTCTTTTAGTATAAAAGGCTCTTTTATAATCTTGAAAATTTCCTGCCCAAACTGCTCTGCCAAAACGGCCGCCGCATCTTCTTTTTCTGAAATATTTTCAAATAAAATTAAAAACTTATCACTTCCGTATCTAGAGACTATGGATGCATTGGCAAACTTTAAGACCAGCCTCTCAGCCGTGCTTTTTAAAATCTCATCGCCGCTATCTTGCCCCATAAGGTCATTTACGCTTTTAAAATTATCAAAATCCATAAACAAAATAGCGCCGTATGTTTTATTTTTATCGCTGGAAGTAAGCGCCTGTGAGAGATGCTGAATAAAAAGCGTCTGATTTGGCAGATTTGTAAGCGGGTCATAAAAAGAGAGTTTGTTAATTGCTTCCTTTTGGTAAAAAGAGTTTATTGCAAAACCGATATCTCCTGCCAGGTCATCTATCATCTCTCTCTCTTCTTTGCTTAAACCGTCTTTCGCGTTGGCATAAATAGTTATCACTCCCAACGCATTTTTTGCATTTTGATTTTTTCTAAGAGGCAGGGAGTATATTTCTGTTATGCCGAATTTTTTTACTTTTTCCAGACACTCATCATGCAAACCGCCTTCAAAGTTTTTTAGATATATATAACGGTTGTTTTCAAAAGCGTCTCTCTCAAGTGATGTTACGTCAGTCCCTGTTTGTAAGCCAATTGAATTTTTTAATATAAGTTTTCCATCCTCATATAGCAAAATTTTCACATTTGCAAAAGTTGCGTTTGAATGCATTAAGAGGGCTGTGTCTTCTACGAGTTCGTTGATATTTTGTGCATTAATTAGGATTTGATTACAATCTTTTACGGTCTTTAAGACAGAAAAAAGATGCTGAAGCTCATTCTTTTGTTTTTGCAGGAAGGCTGTTTTTGAACTCACTTCCTGTTCAAGTTTTATTTTTTGTTCTATATCTTTTTTGGTTAAGTTTTTTACCGCATAGTATATAACGGTAAGCAAAAAGATAATG
>JAURYA010000134.1 GCA_030654155.1 Sulfurimonas sp.
GCAAGAGCACTCGCAAAGGTACTTGAATATAGTGATTTTAGAAACTTTATAAAGGTAATCGACAAAGCAAAAGAAGCTTGTTTAAATAGCGGTTTTGAAGTAGCTGAACACATCGTTGAAGTCAACGAGGAGATAGAGCACGGTAAAGGTGCAAAAAGCAGTTACTCATCTTTTGCACTTTCAAGATATGCCTGTTATCTTATCGTGCAAAATGCAGACCCTAGCAAGAGAGTTGTAGCCAACGGACAAACCTATTTTGCACTTCAGACAAGAAGAGCGGAACTCCAAGATGATGAAAAGTTTGCACAGTTAAAAGAGGAAGAAAAAAGATTATTTTTAAGAAATGAGCTAAAAGAACATAACAAACAGCTAGTAGAAGCTGCTTTTAGTGCAGGAGTAGAGTCAAATCTTGATTTTGCAATATTTCAAAATCATGGGTACAAAGGTTTGTACGGCGGGCTTGATGCCAAAGATATTCATGCAAAAAAAGAACTCAAAAAGTCTCAAAAGATTTTAGACCACATGGGAAGCACAGAACTAGCCGCCAATCTCTTTCGTGCTACACAAGCAGAAGAAAAACTTAAACGAGACAATATCAAAGGTAAAGCAAATGCAAACCAAACACATCATGAAGTAGGTAAAAAAATAAGGCAAACCATCAAAGAGCTAGGCGGAGAGATGCCTGAAAATTTACCAAGCCCAGAAAAGAGTGTGAAGAGTATAGAAAAAGAACAGGCAAAATTGGAAAAAAAATAGATATAATAAAAAAAATAAAAAGGAGAAACAATAGGCAATGGGTGAAACAATAGCAAAAAATAAAAAAGCCTATTTTGACTACTTTTTAGAAGAGAAGTTTGAAGCAGGCTTGGTTCTTAAAGGAAGCGAGATAAAGGCCATAAGAGCAGGTCGTGTGAACTTGAAAGACAGTTTTATCCGTTTTGTGCAGGGCGAAGCATTTCTTTTTAATGCGCACATAGGCAGGTTAGAGACAACGCATCACTTTTATGCGCACGAAGAGAGGGGAAGCAGAAAGCTTCTTTTGCATAAAAAGCAGATAGCAAAGATGATAAAAGCGGTTGACAGGGATGGTTATACGGTTGTTCCTCTGCAACTCTATTTTAATGATAGAAATATTGTAAAAATCCAGATTGCAATAGCAAAAGGAAAACAGCTTCACGATAAGAGAAATGATTTAAAAGAGAAAGATATGAAACGCGATATGGAGCGTTCCATGAAAGATTACTGATGAAGCTCTTTCTCTCTTTTCTTTTTTCTACATGTACAATTTTCGCGTTTGATGTAGAGATTGTAAACGCGACTGTTTCAAATGGAAAAACTGCTCTTTTAGAGTTTAAAAAAGAGAAAAATATCAGCTATGAAAATATAGAAGTTGATAAAAAAAGATACAAAATTTTTGATAATCCGGTAAATGGCGAAAAATTTTACGCATTGATTCCAATAAGTTATGAAGAGAAGCCGAGTGATAAAAAAGTAGAAGTTTTTTATAAAGAGGCGGGTAAAGAAAAAAGCAAAATCATTTCTTTAAGCATAAAAGACGCAAAATATGAAAAAGAGACATTGAGTGTTGATAGCTCAAAAGTCACACTGAGTGAAGAGGACCAGCAAAGAGCTTCAAAAGAGTATGCCGAGGCGATGGAGATATACAGCAGAGCTACGCAAAAAAGTTACATGGCATCAGATTTTATAGTTCCAATGGATAGTAAAATAACAAGTGATTTTGGAAAAGCGAGAGTTTATAACAATACGCTTAAGAGTTATCATGGCGGGACAGACTTTAGAGCTCTTGTAGGCACTCCATTTTTGGCAAGCAATGACGGAAAAGTTGTTTTGGTTCAAGATAGATTTTACTCCGGCGGTTCTGTTATAATAGACCATGGACATGGGATTTACTCCTGCTATTTTCATATGAGCAAGTTTGGTGTCAAAGAGGGTGAGGATGTTAAAAAAGGTGATGTTATAGGACTTTCCGGAGATACGGGAAGAGTAAGCGGACCGCATCTTCACTTTGGCATACGAATCGGAGGTGAGCAGGTTGACCCGCTTCACTTTATAGAGCTGATAAATAAAAATTTACTAAAAGGTACACAATGACACTATTTCAACTGCTAATGTTAGGAGCTTCGGCATTTTTCGCATTTAAAGTTTATGAGCACATCAAAACACTAAAAGATGGCGGCTCAGAAGGTATTGACACTTCGTCGCAGGAGAATAAAACAGCGCATACATTTTCTCCCTTTGATCCTGAAGCGTTGGTGATAAAGGCAGACGAAGAGTTTGAAGCAGGCAATCTGCAAAAAGCATACGCTCTCTTAAATGAAGCAAACGCAAAAAAGGCTCAAAATTCTGATGTTTTGTTTAAAATGGGCTATATCTTGCAACAGCTCGGCGACAACGAAGAGTCGCTAAAGTATTACAAAGATGCTCTCGAGCAAGATAAAGAGAATGAGTTTATTCATAACTCCATAGCTAGTATTTACAGGGCAAAAGGTGAGTTTGTATCGGCTAAAATGCACCTGAGCGCATCTTTGGCAATTGATGATAAAAATCCAATCACATGTTATAACTACGGAAATCTTTTGGTAGATATGAAACATTTAGATGAAGCAAAAGAGATGTATAAAAAAGCACTTGAGCTCAAAGATGATTTTAAAGAGGCTAGAGAAGAGCTTGAAAAACTCGGCTAGGAGAGCGGATGAAAACATCGGAAATATATAATTTTTTAGACAAACTATCGCCTTTTGAGCTTCAAGAGCCTTGGGATAACTCAGGTCTGTTGCTTGGAGATTTCAATCAAGATATAGAAAAAATAGTTTTGAGCATAGATGTAGATGAAGCGCTTATAGACTCCATGGAAGAAAACACTCTTTTAATTACGCACCATCCGCTTATTTTCGGCGGACTTAAGCAGTTGGAGTTTAGTAAATATCCCGCAAATCTAATCCATAAAATGATACAAAAAAATATCTCAAATATCTCAATGCACACCAACTTTGACCAAACACATCTAAACGAATATGTTGCAACGGAAATTTTGGGGTATAAGATTGCACAAAAAGATGGGTTTGTTGCATATTTGGATATAGATGAAGATTTTGATACTTTTGCTTCAAAAGTTGCAGCCGCATTCTCTCTGCCGCATGCAAAATGTGTAAAAAGCTCTCCAAGGGTAAAAAGAGCAGCTTTGACAACAGGTTCAGGATGCTCTTTGATTAAATCAATAAAGGCAGACTGCTTTTTAACAGGAGATGTAAAATACCACGATGCGATGGAGGCAAAAAGTATAAATTTGTCGTTAATTGACATCGGACATTTTGAGAGTGAACAGTTTTTTGCAGAGATTTTACTGAAACATTTGAAAAATTTAGGTTTAGAAGCTATAATTTCATCATCAAAAAACCCTTTTACTTATATATAAGAAAATCGGCATAACTATTTAATCCAAAAGGAGATTAATGAACTTACACCTAAAACAGCTAATTGACCTATCACACGTAGATAAAGCGATAGATGCTTTTGAGCCTCAAATAGAAGAAGCTAACTATAAATTTGAAGCAGCCCTTGCAAAAAAGCAAAGTATTGATTCCGATATTGAAAATTTAACTAACGAAATAAGAGATGAAGAGATTAAAAAGAAGAAAAATGAACTTCATTTGCACGAGCTTTCTCAAAAGCTTGTGGATAACTCTAAAAAAAGTAATGAAGTTAAGACTGAGCGTGAAATGAAATCACTTCAACTTGAAGAGGAAATTGCTAAAGAGCAAGTGACTTTTGCAAATGAAGAAATAGAGAGACTTGAGAGAATTGTTGAATTAAAAACAGAACAAGTTGAAGCTGCAAAAAAAACATTAGTGGAACTGGATGCTAATCTGGCATCTATAAAAGCTGAAGTAGATGAGAAGCTTGAAGTTATCAATAAATCTCGCCAAGAAGTTTTTGTAAAAAAAGAGAAACTAATCTCTGAGATGAATCAAAAAGGACTTGCATTTTATCAAAAAATTCGCAGATGGGCTAAAAACTCTACCGTAGTTCCTGTTGAAGAACAAGCTTGTATGGGTTGTCATATGCTTATTAATGATAAAATTTATGCAGATGTTATAAAAGCTGAGGAGATTACAACTTGTCCACACTGCGGACGTATTCTCTACATGGAAGCTCACGAAGAATAGGCTTGAAGCCATTTACCCTTCTATACTTCATCCTAAGCGTGGCGCTATATCTTTTAGCACTGCCGCTTTTGGTGTATCTCTCGTTTAAACAAAAATATAGAGAGTCCATTCCATCCCGTTTTTTTCTCTTCAATAATCCAAGATTTAAAAACGGTAACGGAGTTTGGTTTCATGTATGCTCGCTCGGTGAAGCAAGGGCACTAAAACCTCTTTTAGAACTTTTAAAAGATCAAGATATAAAGATAACCACCATAACACATACTGGGCACTCAGAAGCCAAAAGGTATGATGCAGAGGTTAGGTATTTGCCATATGAGATGTTTCTGCCGTTTTGGGCTAAGAAGCAGAAGATATTGATAGTCCTAGAAGCAGAGTTTTGGTTTATGCTCTTTAGCGTTTTAAAAGCTAAAGGAACAAGAATTGTTCTTTTAAATGCCCGTATATCTGAGAAGAGCGCTAAAAAGTATCTCCAATTTGCATGGTTTTATAAAAAACTGCTCTCAAATGTGGAGATAATCTATGCGCAGAGCGAAGCCGATAAAAATCGTTTTTTAGCACTTGGGGCAAAAAATATTGAGGTCATCGGAAACATTAAGCTAGCCGGTAAAATAGTCAAAACTAAAGAGTATAAGAAGCCTGAAGCCCAGCTGATAGTTGCAGGAAGCACACACGATGGTGAAGAAGAGAGTGTTTTAAAATCATTTGTGGAGTATAGAAAACAGAGTGACGCAAAGCTCGCCGTTGTTCCAAGACATCCGGAGAGATTTGAAGCAGTTTTTGAACTTATGAAAAAATATGCAGATGAAAATTCTCTGACACTGAGTCGATTTTCTCAAGATAGAGAGTTTAAAGCAGATATGATTTTAGTCGATGCTATGGGCGAGCTGAACAATATTTATGCAATCAGCGATATAGCAATACTTGGCGGTGCGTTTAGAGATGATGTTGGTGGACACAATCCGCTTGAACCTGCTCATTTTGGATGTAAAATCATTACGGGAAAACACTTTTTTCATCAAAGAGAGCTTTTCAGATATGTTCACCATGTTCAGTACGCTGAACCTGATGAGATACATAAAGCGCTTATGAGATGTAAAGAGTTACCGCCTAGTATGGTTGAAGAAAAAATTAACCTAGAACCGATTATAAAGAAGATATTAGAAAAGTAAAATCTACCCCGTTAGGGGTTAGCTTTAGTGCCTTAGCGGCTAGCGTAAATGGCGGAATTACTTCCGACATTGTCTAAAACAAATGGAGGGTTTCCTTCATTTTTGTAAAAAAATTAAGGAAATAAATAAAATGGCACTAGAAAAAGCGTATAAACTTTTAGCAGCACAAGAAGGAATTTCAAACTCGGAAGCAAAGTCAATGATAGACCGCGGTTTAGTGTATGTTGCTAATAAAAAAGTAATGATAGCTCGCGGGGATATTGATGCAAAAACTCTATTTAAAGTTGAAAAAGTAGAAAAAATAAAGCCTATTTTTGAGAATGATGATTTGATTGTTGTAGATAAACCAGCACATGTCAATTCAGACGAGATAGAGAGACAGTTTAAGCCTGCTGTACTTTTGCACAGACTCGACAAAGAAACAAGCGGAGTTTTGATGCTTGTCAAAAACGAAGAGTTTCGCCAAAAAGCGATAATGGAGTTTAAAAAAGATAGAGTTTACAAAGAGTATATCGCATGGGTTGAGGGGATTATTAGTGAGCCGGTAGATATTGATAAACCAATCCTGACAACTAAAAAAAATAATCGTGCAGCATCAAACGTATCTGCAAAAGGAAAGCCTGCGAGAACAGAGGTATTTCCAGACTTAGTTAGCGGAAATAAGACAAAGATAAAATGTATTATTCATCATGGAAGAACACATCAAATCAGAACTCATATGAGATATATTGAGCATCCGATAGTCGGCGATGAGCAGTACGGCGGAAGACGTGCAAAACGCGTAATGCTTCATGCATATAAAGTAAGACTTCTTGATATGGAGTTTGTAGCAGCTGAACCAAAGACATTTGTTACTTTTGAATAGTCAAAAAAGTTTGTGGTATACCTACATGTTAAAATGTAGTGATGGAAGTATTTATACGGGCATTACTACAGATTTAAACAGAAGGGTTGATGAACACAACAGCTCGCCAAAAGGTGCAAAATATACACGTGTAAGAAGACCGGTAGAGCTGATCTACTCTGAGTCTTATGAAGACAAAAGCAGCGCTTCAAAACGCGAGTATGAGATAAAACAGCTCTCTAAAATTCAAAAACTCTCCTTTATAGAATAATGCGTATTTTTGTTGACGGAGATGCTTTCCCAAACCTGCTTAAGCCGATTATATTTCGCTCAATAGAGAGATTGCGTATTGAAACATTTGTTGTTTCAAACAAACATATAACGATCGGTAAATCTAAACTTATCTCTTATATCGTAGTAGAACAGGGTGCAGACGAGGCAGATAACCATATTGTCGAACTAGTTAAAGAGGGCGATTTGGTTATAACGGCTGACATTCCGCTTGCCGACAGAGTTATTACCAAAGATGCACATGCAATTGATCATAGAGGCGAGCTTTATAGCATCGATAATATTAAGCAATATCTGGCTATGAGAAATCTGATGGAAAAGATAAGAGAGGGCGGAGAGATGACAAGAGGCCCAAAACCGTTTGATCAAAAAGATGCTCATCAGTTTGCAAATCAGCTTCATAAGTTTTTAACTAAGTATTGCAAAATTTAAAGCAAACTTAAAGTAACTTTCAGATAAAATTCGCAACTTTTTACACTTAAATGAAAGTGTAAATACCAGTTTTTTAAGACTTACTCTCGCCGAAGGCGTAGCTTTAGTGACTGAGTGAAGTCTGGACTTGTTCAGACAATACGAGATTAGAATAGGAGGGCTTTATGTTTGATATATTAACAGATTCGTTTACAAATGCTATTAGAAAAATTCGTTTTCATGATGATGACAAAGCCCTCACTAAGGCTCTTGATGAGCTAAAAAAATCTCTTTTAAAAGCGGATGTAAACCATA
>JAURYA010000140.1 GCA_030654155.1 Sulfurimonas sp.
ACAACTTTAAAAAGAATTGGCTCCAGCTATATACATTTACTTTTTATTCGGTTATACTTCTGGCAATAAAAGATGATTCGAATTACATCTTTAGTCTGCTTTACATTGTAACCTAAAGTTAACAGTATAATCCGCCTAAAAGAAAATTTCATATTAGATTTTAGACCACCGCAGCAATGTGGTGTATTCAAACACAAAGGTATTACAATGGCAGCATTAGTAAACGGAACTGTTAAATGGTTCAACGGCGAAAAAGGTTTCGGATTTATCGAACAAGAAAATGGCGGTAAAGATGTATTCGTACACTTTCGTCAAAT
Organism: Sulfurimonas sp.; assembly: GCA_030654155.1. Lineage (GTDB taxonomy): Bacteria > Campylobacterota > Campylobacteria > Campylobacterales > Sulfurimonadaceae > Sulfurimonas. The sequence goes on from JAURYA010000140.1 coordinate 318, forward strand.
CAATAGTTCAGGTCACGGTCGTGTATCACTAGACGAAGGTCAAAAAGTGACTTTCGAAATTGGTGAAGGCGAAAAAGGCCCTCAAGCAGAAAACGTTACAGGTCTGTAATCTTTCTATGAGCGGATTTATCCGCTCACTCTATCTTACATCTACTCCCACAACAACTTCATATATTTAGACTTTTACAAAACTACTTTTAACTATTGCAAATTTTATAAATTGCATAAAAACAAATAGTACATGTTAAAAATAAGACGCAAAAAAGCGCCCTATTTTAGTTTAGAAAAGCCGTCACTTATAGCTATTGAAACTTTTTTAGTTGCATTTTTAAGTATAGAGCGATTGTCGCCTGCTCTGTCAGATTCAGGTTTAAAACCTAAATATTTTGACCTATCTATCACAAGCTCACTTTTCGCATTTGCTAAAACTTTGTTTCCATTGTTATTTGCAGAGAGTGAAATCAGAATAACCATGCGCTCTGTTTCAGTCTTTTTAAATATATTTTTCTCAACAACATCTTTATCCTGAGAAAGATTGACTTTTGCATCTAGCAAATACTCATCTTTAGACGTTAAAGAGTCTTTGCTCACTTGTGACGTAGAAACCACAAAACAGTTAGTCTCATTCAACGCATTTATAAGAGAGATTTTAATCTCATCGGATGAAATGTTAAATGTTTGCGAGCTGTTTTCAACTGTAACGTCATTTATGTAAAGCTTTGCGGTAGGAGCTGAACAGAGGCCTAAATTGTTAATAAGCAAAACACTCTTTTTATCAACACATCCCGAAAAAATCAGAAGTAAAGCTGTGGAAAATATAATTTTTTTCATTTAAATAACCTTTTTTTTTAATGCATAAGTATATCATAACTTAAGATTTCAGCGATGGTTAATATAGTTTATAAGATGATACAATAAGAGAATCAAGGATGTCACAAATGAATATAATAAATATTTCTAAACAAAAAATATTTGACAACAAAAATCAAGTGTATGCTTACGAGCTTGTTTTTAAAGATATGTCAAACAATCATACAGCGTTATCTACAAGCATCAGAGGAACTGCCCAGTTAATTATGAGCTCAATTACCAGCAAAGAGTTAGATAAGTTGCTTGGACATAAAACCGTAGCATTTATTAACATAGATGAAGATTCATTATTAAAAGGCATCTTGGATGTTTTGGACAAAGACAGATTTATATTAAACATAATGGAAAATATAGATTTAACAGAAAATGTAATTGCCAAAATCATACAGTACAAAAAAAGAGGATTTTTATTATCATTAGAACATTTTGACTCAAGTGCGCATATGCTTGCTAAATTTAACAGATTGTTTAACTATATTGACATCATTAAGATGGATATCGTGCTATCTGAACCTGAAAATCTGGAAAAGGTTATGGCAAAGTTTAAAGGCGGGAGAGTAAAGCTTTTGGCTCAAAACATAGAGACTAAAGAAGATTTTAGAAAATATGCAGATATGGGATTTGACTTTTTTCAAGGTTACTATCTTGACAAGCCAGAGGTTATGGAGATTATCGGCTCAAAAGAACCTGCCCAATTTATCATACTTCAGCTCATTAAAATCATAAAAGACAACAACAGCACAGAACAACTGGAGTTTTTTATAAAAAAACAGCCTGATTTATCTTATAAACTTATTGAATTTTTTAACAATTCTAAAAAATTCAGCGTAAAAATCGAATCTCTGACTCAAGTAATAACGCTTTTAGGAAGAGACAAACTGCTTAGATGGCTACTGGTGTATCTATACTCTGAAACTTCCAAAAGTCCGGCCTCAAAAAGCATATTGGCACTTGCTATAAGAAGAGCGGAGAGAATGGAGGCAGAAGCCGAGCCAAGACAAAAAGATAAAGCTTATTTGGCAGGTATGTTCTCAATGTTAAGCTCTATTTTTGAAACGGATATCAAAGAGCTAATGGAACATATACAGATGGATAGAGATATTACCTCTTTGGTTTTAGAGAAAAAAGGAATTTTTGCACCTAGCTTGATGAGAGCAGAAAAGGCTGAAAAGGACTACTTAAGAAAGATAATGATGGAGAATTTTGATAAGCTCAATACAAATGACTTGATATATACACTCGAGTACGGCGGGGTTGAGATAGATAAAAGCAAGCTCTAAAGAGCTACCCCTTCAAAGCTTCTAAGCTCTTGTGGATGATTTTTGCGCTAGGGACGACTGAAGATGATAACTCCAGATGAACATCTTGGTCGTCAAAAAATATATCTGCGCCAAACGCTTCAAGTATCTCATACTTTTCGCTTCCGCCCAAGAAAAAAGCCTCGTCAATCCTAACGCCCCAAGCATTTAGTGTGTGAATTACCCTCTCATGCGTCGGAGCGCTTCTGGCTGTTACGAGTGCTGTTCTAATGGGGGATTTTTTATCTTTAAACTTCTCCTGAATGGATGCGATGGTTAACAGAAATTTTGCAAAAGGTCCTTTTTCCATCGGGTTGTTTGCGTTGTTCTTTTCATGCTCCATAAATGCATCCAAGCCGTGCTTCTTATATATAAGCTCAGACTCTTCCGAAAAAAGTACGGCATCACCGTCAAAGGCTATGCGTACTTGGTCTCCTAACGAATTGTGCACATTTTTGTGTGACGGAAGTATCTTTGCCGCCGCCACGCCGTTTTGCAGGGCATTTATGACATCTTCGTCATCGGCTGAGAGAAACAGATCTACCTTAAATGCTTTTAAATAGGTAGATATACTGTTTCCGCTTGTCCAGCCTGAGCGCACTATCTCAAGGTTGTGCCTGTTAATGGCGTTTGTGATTCTAAGGCTTGTAGCGGCGTTATTTTTAGAGAGGATTATAACTTCGACCTGCCTCTCTTCCTTGCTGAAGTAGTTGTTTATCTTTAAAAGATTCTCGATAAGCCTAAAACCCGTCCCCTTTTCAAGCTCTTTGTTTTCATTCTCAAGCTGGTATTTGTAGTACTCGTCCAAACCCCTCTCTTCAAAAATTTTGTTCTCAGTCTCTAGATCAAAGAGCGCCCTTGAGCTTACCGCAACTACAAGTTTGTTTTTAAAATCAAATGCCATACTAACGTCCGCCTGCAAAAAAATATCTTTTTATATCATCAAAATATTGCTCTATATTCTCAAAACTGTGACTGCCGCCCTCTTCTATGACAAACTTGGCAAATGGAAATTTATTTACGGCCTCTTTATAATCAAGAAGATTATCGCCCTTTTGAAGCAAAACAAAAAAATTCTCCTGCTTTTTTGCTTCGACTCTGTAACCTTTTAGCATTTCAAGATGCGCCTCTCTCCACTCAAAACTGCTGTTGTCGTAAAAATTCGGCGCCTTCCCGAGTGCCTTTCTAAGTGCCTCATCAGGGTTAATCGATGGGTTGATAAGCACTGCTTTTAAATCATACTTTTGCGCCAGATATATGCTGTAAAACCCGCCCAAAGATGAACCGACAAAATTTACACTTCCGCCGTAGGATTCTATCATCTCCTCTAATGTTTTTATAGCCAGATGCGGGACATATGAGAGAGACGGAGCGACAAAGGGCTGGTTTATGCTCTTGAAATATGTGCGAAAAAGATTTGCCTTGACACCGCATCCGCTGCCGCCAAAACCGTGTATATAGATTGTCATCTGTCTGTTCCCGAGTTTATATTTTATT
>JAURYA010000142.1 GCA_030654155.1 Sulfurimonas sp.
ACGATTGGGTTTGAGCTGCCCGACTCTGACTCCGTGTCGCTGTCGTTTGGCACAAGATATCAGATAAACGAGAAGATAAACATAGGTCTTGCTGCTCTCTACTCGATGAGAGAGGACAGAGCGGTTTCAAACAGTGCATTAGAAGGCGAGTTTTCAAACTCAAATGTGCTGATGGTTTCATCTGCTCTAGAATATAAATTTTAAGGATAAATTTGGAAACATTAATAGATTTTTTAGAAGCAAAGAGTGTAGAGAAATCTCTCATTTTTGCACAACTAAAATGTAGCATAACAGAGGCACAATTGTTGCAGGCCCTAGCAAAAAGATATATGCGCGGAGAAGATGATGTTTTGATTCTTGATTTGTTGCAGGAGATTTACGGCGATGAGAAGTATGCCGGCATAAAGCATTTAAGCGAGGTTAAACTTCTTTTGGAGTTGGGCTGGCTGCATCAGCAGAGCTTTACACCGATAAAAATTTCTGAAGTTACCCCGCTTGAACTTTTAAACAGTGCAGTTGGCTTGTCTCCTTCGCTTTTAAAAATACTTCAAGACGGTTCAGCCGAGAGTGATTTGCCGGATATTAAGCCATATACAGACCATCTTGAGTATCTCCAAGACCAGTTTTTGCGCATTGACCTTTATCAGAAGATGAGTGCAATTCGTCATAATGTTCACGAACACTCGCTTGGGATTGACAGAACTCAGGCAAAACTTAAACTCTTGGAAAAACGTATAGAAGATAGGGTTGAGCAGACGACTGGCAAGCTCGTGCTGGATAAATTTTTTAAGCAAAAAAAGATGGATTCAAAAGAGCAGGTGATTTTTCTGGCACTTCTTCGCGAGGAGTACAGTGCTACCGATGCCTCTTTGCGCGAGATGAACACTCTTATTGAGCTAATTTCGCTTGATGAGTATGAGCGTATCAAAAACCGCTCACTTTTAGAAGACGGCTCAAACCTTATTAACGACGGAATTATAGACTATGAGGAGATGTTAAACCCTTTTGGCGGAATTTCTAGAGCGTTTTATATCGTTGATGAGGTGCTTCAAAGCATAATCCATCCGCAAAAACACAAAAAAGTTCGTCGTATAAAACTAAATACGCTTATAGACGAGCAGGATATTTTTGAACTTGTGGAGCCGGAGACTTCACTTAGTGATGTTGTTTTGGCAAAAGAGACTAGTGAGACGCTTCAAAATCTAATGAGACAGCTTGACAAAGAGGTTATTTCTAGACTTGTCGAGTGGGGAATCAAGGACAAAAAGAGCGGAATTGACGCAAGAATAATCTTCTACGGTGCAGCCGGAACTGGCAAAACCATGACGGCATATTCGCTGGCAAAATCACTTAAACGACAGGTTTTGGCATTTGACTGTTCAAAAATTCTCTCAATGTATGTTGGTGAGAGCGAAAAAAATGTTCGTAAAATTTTTGATACTTTTTACGACTTGTGCGAAAAAACAAAGACAGAGCCTATACTCTTGCTAAACGAAGCAGACCAATTTTTGGGAGCTCGTTCAAGCGGGGCAAACTCCGGAGCTGATCAGATGCACAATCAGATGCAAAATATATTTTTGGAGCAGATTGAGAAGTTTAAGGGAGTTTTGATTGCTACGACAAACCTCTTAGAGAACATAGACAAGGCATTTTCAAGACGCTTTAACTACAAGATTGAGTTTAAAAAGCCAAACCAAGAGCAGAGACTCTCTCTTTGGAAGAAGATGCTTCCCTTAGATGCTCCATATGCAGAGAACTTTGATGTAAACGAGTTGTCTGGCTACTCTCTAACGGGCGGACAGATAAATCTCATCATAAAAAACACGGCGTACAGAGTGGCAGTAAGAGAGAAACCGTTATTCTCTTTAGCAGATTTTGAGCAAGAGATTAAAAAAGAGAAAGACGCAAGCTTTGACAGTGAAAAATCTATGGGCTTTTTAAATAAATAAGATGAACAGATATATGCATCAAGCCGTTAAAGAGGCATTTGCCGGCGTGCAACAGAGTCATGGCGGTCCCTTTGGTGCGGTTGTTGTAAAAGATGGCAAGATTCTCTCAAAAGCCCACAATCAGGTTCTAAAAACCAACGACCCAACGGCTCATGCCGAGATAAATGCAATAAAAAAAGCCTCTAAAAAGCTAAATACATTTGATTTGAGCGGGTGCGAGATTTACACTACATGTATGCCTTGCCCGATGTGCATGGGTGCCATAAAATGGGCAAACATCAAAACAATCTACTATGGTGCCTCAAGCAAAGATGCCGATGAAATTGGCTTTAGAGATAAAGAGTTTTACGACAAAGAGTTCTTGGAGTTAAAAAATATCGATAGAGCAGAGTGCCTAAAACCATTTGAAGCGTGGAGTGCAAAGGAAGATAAAATCCTCTACTGACACTCAAAGCATAATTTGTAATAATACCGTAACCTCGCAGTAATGCATCTGTAACAATCTTTTAGCAGAATTTCACATTTTAAAATGCTAAGAGGAATTTTTATGGAAACTTTTTTTATTCATATTGCTGCAAGATTAACGAAGTACTACAGCCTATCAAAAAATGAAGCGCAAGAGATGTTAAACGATGAGTGGGAATATGTAGAACAGGCGTATAGTGACGGCGTTTTAAGCGTTGAAGATATAACAAAAGAGCTTATCTCCATCTACATGGTGGCTTAAAATGTCTGTAAGTGTAGAGAACTATTTTAACCACAACTACCCCTCTTTTTCAAAGATGCCCTCTTTGTTTCGTCAAGGTGTTATCTCTCTATTTAAAAAGATTTTTCATGAAGATGAGATAAATGATGTTTTAAAAAAGAACAGACATCTTGATTCGTTTGATTTTATTGAGTTTGTGCTTGATTATTTTAGTATCGATATCACTATAAACAAAAATCAACTCTCAAGAATTCCATCGTACGGCAGAGTGGTTATCATCGCAAATCATCCTCTTGGCGCGCTTGATTCACTGGCACTTTTAAATGTCATCAAAGAGATACGAAAAGATATAAAAATCGTAGCATCAAATTTTTTGAGTGAATTTAAAAATCTCGACTCAATTCTTATACCAATAGAAAACGTCAAAGGCAAACTCCAAAGAAGCTCCGTAGAAGCCATTTATGACGCGCTTAGCAAAGAGCAGGTCATCATTATCTTTCCATCCGGTGAAGTAAGCCGTGCAAGACCTGATGGCATTAAAGACACAAAGTGGAAAAAAGGGTTTTTAAAAATAGCGCAAAATACAAAGTCTCCTATTTTGCCTATCTTCATAGATGCAAAAAATTCAAAAACATTCTACCTGCTTTCAATAATAAATAAATCTTTGGCAACCGCAACGATTCCGCATGAGATGTTTAAATACTACAACAAAAATATAGGATTCAATATAGGCAAAAGTATCCCTTACGAGAGCTATTATGCGCCAAATATAGATATTAACAATAGAGTAAAGCTTCTGCGCAAACACTTTTATAAAGTTGCAAAAAAAGAGAAAGAGATATTTAAAACATACAACGGCATCGCACTCGCACAAAACAGACAAGAGTTGAAAAAAGAGCTTGAAAATGCCAAAGAGATAGGAGAGACAACGGATGGAAAAATAATCTATCTCTACGCAAATGCAGAGGAAAACGTTCTTATTAAAGAGATAGGACGCCTTCGTGAGATAAGTTTCAGGCAGGTAAAAGAGGGAAGCGGTAAGCAAAGGGATATCGATGATTTTGACTACTGCTACGAGCATATCATTCTTTGGGATGAGAAAGATTTGGAGATAGCAGGCTCTTACCGTTTAGTAAAAGTAAGTGAAATGGTAGAGGCTTACGGTGTGGACGGACTTTATACTTCGACACTTTTTAATTTTAGGCAGGAATTTAGCAAGTACTTATCCTCTTCAATCGAACTTGGACGCAGTTTTGTGCAGCCAAAATACTGGAATTCCAGAGCGCTTGAGTATCTGTGGCAGGGCATAGGAGCGTATCTGAGGATAAATCCAGACATCAAATACATGTTTGGCTCCGTGAGTATCTCAAATGCCTACAACGAAGAAGCAACAGCGCTTCTTATTTACTTTTATAGAAATTATTTCGGCCCGAAATATAAAAGCGTGGAGCATCGCGAGAGTTACATTCTTGCAGAGTCAACAAAACGAAAATTTAACGAGCTCTTCTTTAAAAATGATTATGCAAAAGATCTTATTATTTTAAAACGCGAGCTTGGACTTTTTGGATACACAATTCCTACGCTCTATAAGCAATACAGTGAACTTTGTGAAGAGGGCGGCGTAGAGTTTATTGATTTTGGAAGAGACAGACAGTTTGAAAACTGCATAGACGGGTTTTTGCTTGTAACAATCGATAAAATAAAAGAACAAAAACAAAAACGCTATCTGGCAGGGTAGTGTTACAAATCAGAGTTTTATCAAAAGCAGAGCCTTAAAGTGTTTCTTTAGTACACACTTGCTCTAATTGCCTCAAATAATGTGTAGTATTTAGTAACAGCAACCACTTCAAATATAGCCTTAATCTTTTATTTAATACTCTTTTTGCTACAATCCACGTAACTGTTTTTTCTAAAAATATGTGAAAATATTTAAGTCAAACGGCTTATGTTTTTATGCGTTTTAAAACAATAACAATAAAAAAGGTAGGTTATATGGAGCATATAGTGACTTCAAATCCGTATTTTGGGGTATTTGTACTTTTTCTTGTAACGTTTGGTGCATTTACTATAACAACGATTGCTGCTCGTCTGGTAAGCCGTGCATTGGCAGCTAAAGATAGTGAAAAAATCAAATTATCAGTTTATGAGTGCGGACCTGAGGTTACAAAACAGCCAAATAGAATCTCTCCGCAGTTTTATCTATTTGCATTGCTCTTTTTACTCTTTGATGTAGAGATAGTTTTTATGTTTCCATGGGCTGTTGACTTTAAGTTACTTGGATGGTTTGGTTTTGCCGAGATGTTAATGTTTATACTGCTTTTAACTATCGGTTTTGTTTATGCATGGAAAAAAGGAGCGCTAGAATGGCACAACATAAAGTAAATTATACGCAAAATGGCGGTTTGCCTATTGCACTTACAAGTGTAGATAAAATCGTAAACTGGGGTCGTTCAAACTCTATTTGGGCGCTTACTTACGGTCTTGCTTGTTGCGGTATTGAGATGATGGCATCAGGTGCTTCAAGATATGACTTTGACAGATTCGGAACAATCTTTAGAGCATCTCCCCGTCAAGCAGACGTTATGATAGTTGCAGGAACGCTCACAAAAAAACATGCCGAGTTTATTAAAAGACTTTACGACCAGATGGCAGAGCCAAAGTGGGTTATTTCTATGGGTTCATGCGCAAATACCGGCGGTATGTTTAACACTTACGCAACGGTTCAGGGAGTGGACAGAATTATTCCTGTTGATTTGTATCTTCCGGGGTGTGCGCCAAGACCTGAAACGCTTCAGTACGGTGTAATGTTACTACAGAAAAAAATTCGTGCAAATCAGGCTTCAAGAGCACAAAAAGCTAAAAGGTTAATGTAATGAGAGCTTATAAACCTAAAGACAATGTACAGGCAAAACCATACTATACGGATAGATTTTATGTATCTCCTCAAGTGCCGAAATTTCCGGTTGAAGATGATGAAGTATTCGCTCATGATTTAGAGGCTATAAAAGCAAAATTTGATGTTCTTGATGCATACATCCAAGTGGGTCAGATGGTAGTTTTTATCAATCCTGAGGATAATTTTAAAGTTTTAGAACTTATGAGAGATGAGCTTGAATATACACAGCTTTCAGAGATGAGCGCGATTGACTGGTTGGCTGCAAGAGGCGGTTTTGAGATTTTTTATCAGATGCTGAGTATGAACAAAAGAAAAAGAGTTCGTATAAAAATGTTTATTAAAAAAGGCGAAGCACTAAACTCTGTTGAGAAGCTTTTCCGTTCTGCCGACTGGTCTGAGAGAGAGATGTTTGACATGTTTGGCATAGAAGCGAACAATCATCCGTTTATGAAGAGAATCTTAATGCCATACGATTGGCAAGGTCATCCGCTTCTAAAAACTTATCCATTGCAAGGCGATGAGTTTGCTGCTTGGTATGAGGTTGATAAAATTTTTGGAAAAGAAGCGAGAGATATCATCGGACCTGAACTTCGTGACCCTGCAAAAGTTGACCGCTATGACTCACAGAGATTCGCGCGTCTTGGACATGAAGTGCCAAAGGGAACAACCATCACAGGCAATGAGCCTAAAAATGAGCAGAACTATCAAGAAGAGGGTGGTGTTTTCATGATTAAAAAATTCGATAAAAAAGATTCGGTCGTTATTGACGATCCTCAAAGATAGGGAGTAACATGCAAGTAACAAATAGATTAAACCCGTTTTTTGAGAATATCACTTTTGATAGAGAAGATAATGAGATGATCCTAAACTTTGGTCCTCAGCACCCTTCGGCTCACGGACAGCTTCGTCTGATGCTTCATCTTCAACAGGAGATGATTGTAAAAGCTCATCCGGATATCGGATACCTTCATCGCGGTATGGAGAAGATGGCTGAAAATATGATTTACAATGAGTTTATGCCTACAACTGACCGTATGGACTACATTGCTTCATCTTCAAACAACTACGGATTCGCACTGGCAGTTGAGAGACTTATCGGTCTTGAAGTTCCTCGCCGTGCAAAAGTTATCCGTATGATGCTTCTTGAGATTAACCGTCTTATGAGCCACCTTTTCTGGTTGGCAACTACTGCGCTTGATATCGGTGCCATGACTGTTTTTCTTTTTGCATTCCGCGAGAGAGAGTATCTGATGGACATCATCGAGGGCTACTGTGGAGCTAGACTTACTCATGCAGCTATTCGTATCGGCGGAGTTCCTCTAGATATTCAAGATAGTTTTATAGTTCAGTTAAAAGCATTTTTAGACAAACTTCCTGCAAATATCAAAGATTATGAAGACCTTCTAGACACTAACCGTATCTGGCTAATGAGAATGGAAGAGGTAGGAACTATATCAAAAGAGATGGCACTTTCATGGGGCTGTAGCGGAGTAATGCTTAGAGCTTCAGGTGTTGCTTGGGATATCCGTAAAGAAGAGCCATATGAACTTTATGATGAAGTAGAGTTTAGAGTTCCATTCTCCGATAAGGGTGACAACTTTGCAAGATATCGTATGTACATGGAAGAGATGAGAGAGTCTGCAAAGATTCTTTATCAAACAATCGACATGTACAAGAAGTGTGTAAAAGATGGACAGACTGAGCTTATGGCACATGCGCCTAAGTATGTTTCCGCTCCAAAGCTTGACATCATGACTCAAAACTACTCTTTGATGCAGCACTTTGTTCTTGTAACGCAAGGTATGAGACCACCTGTCGGAGAGGTTTATGTAGCTACTGAATCTCCAAAAGGTGAACTTGGTTTTTACATCAACTCTCAAGGCGGACCATACCCGTACAGATTAAAACTTCGTGCACCGTCATTTTGGCATACAGGAATCTTAACAGACCTTTTACCGGGACATTATATTCCGGATGTTGTATCGATTATCGGTACTACAAATATTGTATTTGGTGAGGTAGACCGCTAATGAAAAGATATGATTTAAGACATTTAAAAGATGGCTTTGAGCCTAGAATGAAAGAGATTTTGTCGTCTCACAAAGTTGGAGAAGTTGCAATCTTTTTATTTGAGATAGGGGATTTTTCTCCGATTCAAAAATCAGCAGATTTGGTAAAAGAGTGTAGATATGAGTTACTTAACTCTTTAAAGTTTAACGAAGTCGACTGGACTATCGTAGTAAAAAAATAATCAGGATATGAATTTTGAGTAAAGTATATTTTTCTACTTGGAACGGTGAGTTTGTAAATAACATCAACATACCGCAAGAGGAGTGGAAAGAGTCAGCCTATAACCTGCCGGCACAATATGACAGCCACCGCGAATCCAAAGCTTTTATAGGCTGGGACGGTGTTGCGCTGTTTGATAAAGATGTCGATGTAATCCGTTTGGCTATGGAGTATGCAGCACAGTATCAAGAGTACTCTGAGGCATGCGGAAGATGTGCACCGGGGAGATGGGGCGGCAGAATTCTATATGACCAACTAGATAAGATTGCCCGCGGCGAAGGAAGCAGAGCTGATTTGGACCATTTAAGGGAGATTGGCAAAAGTATGCAAATCACTTCAAAATGCGAGATTGGAAAGACTGTTCCAAATCCTATTATTGATCTGATGACACACTTTGAGGATGTATTTTTAGAGTGTATTAATGAGCAAAAACCGTCTAAGCACTATCATGAAGATGTTAGTTACATTGCTAAAATAACATCACCTTGTTCTGACGCTTGCCCCTCACATGTAGATATTCCTGCCTACATCGAGGGAGTAAGAGATTTAAGAATGGACGACTCTCTTATGGCAACTCGCCAAACTATGCCGCTTGCGCATGTTTGCGGCCGTGTCTGTCCGCATCCTTGTGAAGATGCATGTCGCCGTACAAATCTTGATGAGCCTATCTCTATTATGGCTCTAAAGCGCCTTGGTGCTGATTGGGAGACTGATCACGGATATGATTTCTTTCATCCGATGGAGAAAAAACCTAGCAATGGCAAAAAAGTGGCAATTATCGGAGCAGGTCCTGCAGGGCTTACAACGGCTTATTATTTGGCTGCGGAGGGTATTGCAACCGATGTTTATGAAGAGCTTCCTGTTCTTGGCGGAGAGGTTGCTGTCGGTGTACCAGAGTACAGAATGCCGATTGCAAAATATAATAAAGATATTGAGTGTGTTAGAGATATGGGTGTTAACTTTATAGTAAATAGAAAAGTTAATGCTGATGATATGAGAAAATTTGAGCAAGATTATGATGCAGTTATGGTTGCAACTGGTACTAGAATTTCTAAAAAAGTATACTGCGACAATGAAAGATTTGAAATTAATGGTTACTGGTCTGCAATCGAGATGCTTGATCAGATTAATCTTTGGGATAAGTACGGAATCGGCGAGAGAGTTGATTTAACCGGCAAGACTGTTGTCTGTGTCGGGGGCGGATTTACATCAATGGACGTAGTCCGTTGTGCAATTCGTGCCAATGCTAAAAAAGTTTATATGATTTACCGCAGAGATGAAAAAACAATTATTAAAAATACAACTTATGAAGAGTACCACGAAGCCGTTGAAGAGGGTGTAGAGTTTCTATTTCACTCGGCGGTTGCAAGAATGAATGATGAAGAGAATGTCTTGAAATCTCTCTTAGTTGACAAGTTTGAGCTGGTTCCTGATCCAAACGGCGGACGTGCAGAGCTTGTTAAAATTGAGGGTGCATCTTATACAATTGAGACAGATTTTTTAATACCTGCTGTTTCTCAGTCGGCTGACCTTAAACTTCTTCCTGAAGAGTGGGAGATTGAGAAGACCTCTTGGGCTACAATTAAGACAAACGGCAAGGACTATATGACATCTCGCAAGGGCATTTTTGCTTCGGGAGATTGTGAATACGGTCCTATGACTATTGTTAACGCGGTCGGACAGGCTAAACGTGGAGCTTCCGTTATGGCTAGATATGTTCTAACCGGAGAGATTAGTTTAACCGACGATGAGATTATGGAAGACCACCTTAGAAAACTTCGAGTTTACGACAAGAAGGAAAAAGTTACCGGATGGCTTCCTGGGGTTGCTAGAGCGCATAGTGAAGTTCTCGGTGTTGATGAGCGTAAATACAACAATAGAGAAGTTAATCTAGGTTTTACCCAAGAAGAGGCGATGAGCGAAGCGGAACGCTGCATGCGTTGTTACTATATCGCGATGGTACAGGCGTAGAGGATGAAAGAGATGAATAAATTGATTAATTTTAAAATTGACGGTATCTCCGTAGAGGCTCAAAAGGGCGAAACCATTTTAACTGTGGCTCGCAAAAACGGCATCTATATTCCTACTATGTGTTATATATCTAAAACTTCACCGTGTGCATCTTGCCGTATGTGTGTTGTTGAAGCTGAGGGGGTTGAGGGTTTTGTTCTTAGCTGTAACACGCCTCCTACCGAGGGCATAGAGATAACTACAAATACGCCCACTCTGCAAAACGAGAGAACAAATATTATGAAGCTTTATGATGTAAACCATCCTCTAGAGTGCGGTGTTTGCGACAAATCAGGAGAGTGTGACCTGCAAAATAAAACTTTAGAGTTTAATGTAGAACGCCAAAGCTTCTCTGCTCGTGACCAGCTCCGTCCGACACAAAATTGGGGACTTATAAATTATGAGCCTTCACTCTGCATCATGTGCGAAAAGTGTGTGCATGTATGTAATGAGGTTATCGGCGATGATGCTATTGAAGTGAAATTCGGCGGATACAGCTCAACTATTATTCCAAAAAACAGCGAAACTCTTGATTGTACTTTTTGTGGAGAGTGTATAGCGGTTTGTCCTGTTGGCGCGCTTGTGAGCAGCGGTTTTAAATACAGAGCAAATGCATGGGAGCTTTCACGCGTTCCCTCAACCTGCGCTCACTGCTCGGCTGGTTGTCCTCTGGAGTATGAGACAAGACATAGCGGAATTAACGGTGCCGACGAGATATACAGAGTTAAAAACAATTTTGAGTTCGCTTCACTTTGCGGTGCAGGGCGATTCGGTTTTGATTTTGACAACAGAGCGCAAAGGAACGAAAGTGCGTTTAACAAAGCTGTTGAGGCTATAAAAGGCGCAAAAGCTATTAGATTCTCCTCAATGATTACAAATGAAGAGGCACATATTTTACAACTTTTAAAAGAGAAGCTGGGGATAAAACTATTTAACGAAGACGCAAGAGTTTTTGGAGAGTTTATGAAATCTTACAGCTCCATGAGTGGAAAACTTCACCACAGCGGCTCGCTTGATGCAATCAAGCAGTCAGATGCAGTGATAATAATAGGCAGCAGAATAGCAACGGACAATCCGGGTGTCAGATATGCGCTAACAACAGCTTCAAAACATAACGGCGCTAAAATTGTTTATGCGCATCCTATGGAAGATACTCTAATGCAGAGTGTAACTACTCAAATGATGAAGTATGAAGTGGGAACTGAAGAGGGCGTTATGGCGCTTTTGGCTCACGTAATTTTAAGCGAAGCAGATTTAAGCGATAGCGAGAGAGCATTTTTTGACGAGTTGGATTTTGGCTACCTCTACGCCGAGACAAACATCGGCGAAGAAGAGTTCTCTCATATGATGAACTCTTTTTCAAGAGCAAAAAAACGAACCCTGATAATAGGCAACGACCTTATTGCACATGAGCGCTCAAGCAACATAGCAAAACTTGCGGCATTAATAGAGAAATACAGCGATTTCTCTTTGGTGGTGGTTCCAAGAGAAGTGAATACGCTTGGCGTATCGCTTATAAACACACTTCAGCATGATGAAAATATTCCTGATGTAGTGGGATATAACGCAAAGGGCGACTTTGTTATCTCTTCACTTGAAGGCGCAGATTTGGCAGTTGCGTCACTTAACCAGCAAGAGGGAACTTTTGTAAACATAGATAACAGGGTACTGCCTACAAATGTTGCGCTGGAGTTTGACGGATATACCCTAAACGACATTGCAAAAGCTTTTAAAATTGATAAAAAGAATACGATTGATTATACGCAAGAGCTAAATAAAAAAGCCGGATTTAAGACAATAGCATTTGATGATTTAGAAAATTTCTTATCACCTTTTGGCGATGACAACCGCGGCTATCTGCTTGATGAAGTTACATGTAAAGCTGATGGCGAGCTTGAAGAGCTTGATGATATGCCGGAGTTTAACGGTACTATTGTTTACCACTGTGACCCTGTTCTTCAGTTTAACAACTATACTTTTAAAACTGAGCAGCTGCCTAAAGAGAACTTTTTGCTAGGTTCTGCGCAGTTTGGGGTTGCGGCTAGAATTGAAGACGGAGACAAGGTTGAGATTAGCTTTGGAGCAACTAAAATTCAAAGAACGTTCAAGCTTGATTCGGAGCTTAAGGGTACTGTTGCGTTAAACCCTACCTTTGATATAAGCGTGGATGCCAGCAGATATAGATTTGAAAAATCCAAAATAGTGAGAGTAGTGTAATGAGTAAAATTACTATAAACATTGATGGAAAAGAGATAGAGACGCAAGAGGGCGAGTATATATTAAATGCTGCCCGCGCGAACAATATCTTTATACCCGCAATTTGTTATTTGAGTAGATGCAGCCCGACGCTTGCATGTCGCTTATGTCTTGTTGAAGCAGACGGCAAGCAGGTTTATGCTTGTAACGCAAAATCAAAAGAGGGTATGAGCGTTAGTACTTCGAGCGAAAACATCATAAAAGAGCGCCGCGCTATTATGGAAGTTTATGATGTAAACCATCCGCTTCAGTGCGGTGTTTGCGACCAGTCAGGCGAATGCGAACTTCAAAACTATACACTAGAGATGGGTGTTGACGCTCAGCACTATGCAGTTAAAGATGTAAACAGAAAAGATATTGATTGGGGACATATTCACTACAACCCCGGTCTTTGTATAGTTTGCGAGAGATGTGTGACTGCATGTAAAGATATGATTGGCGATAACGCTCTAAAAACAGTTGCGCGCGGAGCTGATGCGCTTGAGGCTGAGTATAAAGAGAGTATGCCAAAAGATGCTTATGCGATGTGGAACAAGCTAAATAAATCTCTTATCGGTTTAACAAGCGGTGAAGAGATGCTTGATTGTACAAGTTGTGGCGAGTGTGCGGCAGTTTGTCCGGTCGGTGCGCTTGTTGATACTCACTTTATTTATAGCGCAAATGCTTGGGAGTTAAAACAGATTCCGGCAACATGCGGACACTGTTCTGCGGGTTGTCAAATAAGCTACGATGTTAAACATACAAGCATTGATAATACGGATGAGAAGATTTACCGCGTTATGAACGAGTGGAACTATGTTTCGCTTTGCGGTGCGGGAAGATACGGATTTGATTATCAAAACGAGGTCAAGTCAAAAGACACGGCTGCATTTGCTAAGGCTCTAGAGGCATTCAAAAAAGCCGACACTATTAAATTTACTTCAACTATCACAAATGAAGAGGCTTTTGTGCTTCAATCATTAAAAGAGAAGTTTGGATATAAACTTGTAAACAGTGAAGCAAAAGCGTTCCAGACATTTTTAAATGATTACAGCCAAATAAGCGGGACTAAACTTTACGGCTATGACCTTGAAGCTACACATAATGCAAACTTTGTCATCTCGGTCGGAACGGCTATTAAGAGCGACAATCCAAATGCACGCTATGCGCTAAACAACTCTATGACGGTAAACAAGGGTGCAGGTTTATACTTTCACCCTGTAAAAGACCCTGTTATCGAGGGTCTTGGCAAGAGTATAATGACTATGTATCATGCACCGCTTCAAGAAGAGGCTGTTCTTTATCTGATTCTTGATCTATTTGCAGACAAAGAGAGATTGCCATCAGATGTAGTTAGCTACCTTGCATCGTTTCACTCACAAAAGACTGTAACGGTTGAAGAGATTATCAAAGAAGAGATTACTGAAATAGTTAAAGTTATGAAGAAAAATGAAGAGAGTGGCGAAGAGGAAGAGGTAGAGGAAGAGAAGAAGAAGATGGTTCCTAAAAAAATAACTAAAGAGGTTATTGTAGATGATAACCGTCTTTTAGCGATTTTGGGAGCTGATGAGAAGTTTATGGAAGAGCTAGAGAAGAACTTGGCTAAAAAAGACAGTTTTGCGCTGATAGCGGGACCTGACTTATACACTCATCCAAACTCAAAAAATCTTGCTCGCCTTTTAGCGTTGATTGAAAAGTACAGCGCTTTTGAATTAACAATGATACCGACACTTACAAATTCGCTTGGTGTTGCGCTTATCTGTGAGCTTAATGATGAAGCCGGTTCATACACAGTCGGCTATAACACTAAGGGAGATTTTACTCTCTCAGCTTTGGGTGATGGCGACTTGGACATGCCGGCTATCAATCAGCAAGAGGGAACACTTACAAGCATCAACAAAAGAGTAAATCCTACAAATGCGGCAATCGGATATAAGGGATATGAACTTAACGATATCGCAAATGAGCTTGGTTTAAAAGCTGATTTGGTTATTGACTATACTCAAATGCTACCGACAAGCAAAGGTTTTAAAACTAAAGAGTTTGACAGCTTGCCAAACCGTTATGACAATGACGGCACGGAGCATCGCGGATATCTTCTTGACAATGTAGCAGTTAAAACAAGCGGCGATAAGTCTGTTCTTAAATTTGGCGACGAAAAGCTAGTTGGAACTCTGATTTATATGGCAAACCCTGTAAGACAATTTACTCCTTTTACAAACAAAGCTACTAACCTTGATGAGGTAAGCGGTGTTTATATGAGTGAAGAGTTCTTAAGTAAATCAGATTTCAATGAAGGAGACACCGTGAGAGTTAAGAGCCTAAGCGGCGAGCTTGTAGCAAATATCGTAAGTGATAATAAAATCAGCGGTGACATAGTGCTGCTGCCGACATTTGATTCTAAAATAAATTCAGAGGCACTGTTTAGCTCATACCGCTTTGCAACAGCTTCGATTGAAAAGGTGTAATATATGGAAACAGCATATTTAATTGAGACGGTTATTAAAATCGTTGTAATTTTACTTATATTTTCTGCATTAGCGGGAATCGGAACATATTTTGAGAGAAAAGTTCTTGCGTTTATGCAACGCCGTCTCGGACCTGTAAATGTTGGTCCTTTTGGACTATTGCAAGTTGCGGCGGACGGTATAAAACTCTTTACAAAAGAGGATATTGTTCCGACAAATGTAGTCGCGCGTATATTTAAAATTGCACCTGTAATTACAGCAGCAACAGCATTTATGGCTGCTGCCGCGATTCCGTTTTTGCCGTCATTTACACTTTTTGGATACGAAGTTCATCCGATAGTTGCGGATATAAACATAGGTATCTTGTATATACTCGGAATTATGGGTGTCGGTCTGTATGGTCCTCTTCTTGGGGGTATGGCTTCTGCAAATAAGTTTTCACTTCTCTCTGCTGCGCGCGGTGCTGCGGTGTTTATCTCGTATGAGGTTGTTACGGGTCTTTCTATCTTGGCTCCGATTATGATGGTAGGTTCACTCTCACTTATTGACTTTAACGAGTATCAAGCTGGTGGATTTACAACTTGGATAGTGTGGTCTCAACCTGTAGCATTTATCCTCTTTTGGATGGCTGCATTTGCTGAAACCGGTCGTACTCCGTTTCACCTCATAGCAAATGACCATGAGATTATTGACGGATTTGGAACTGAATACTCCGGTATGAGATGGGGACTTTTCTTCATCGGCGAGTATGCAAATATGTTCTTTATCTCTTTTGTAATCTCTATCCTTTTCTTAGGCGGATATGGAGACGGAAGTTTCTTAGGCGCACTTGGACTGCTTGGAAAAGTTGCATTCTTCTTCTTCTTTTTCTTATGGACAAGAGCGGCTTGGCCAGATGTTAGACCTGACCAGTTAATGTGGTTGTGTTGGAAAGTTTTAATGCCAATAGCGATGATAAATATAGTTATTACCGCTATTGTAATGATGTAAGGGGTGGGTATGCATAACGAACATATACAAGAACATTTCAACAATAGAAATGTTACGGAATTAGATAGCAACTACTATATGGTAGATATTGCGGCTTATCCTACTGATGGCTGGGGTAAATTTAAAAGAGTAGTTAAGAGAAGTTTTAGAGGCGAACTCTTTGTAGGACTTTGGGTTGTGCTTCGTGAGATGATAAAGTTTGATGTCCACACTATACAGTATCCTGCTGAAAAGATGCCTATCGGTCCAAGATATAGAGCTGTTCACGAGATGAAAAGACTCTGGGAGTCCGACACTGAGAGATGTATTGGGTGCGGTCTTTGCGAAAAAATCTGTATCTCAAACTGTATCAGAATAGATACAAAGCTCGATGAGAACTCTCGTAAAGAGGTAACCGAATACAGCATCAATCTTGGTCGTTGTATCTTTTGCGGATACTGCGCAGAGGTTTGTCCGGAACTTGCAATTACGCATGGCGGCGAGTATGAGAATGCGAGTGACCAGAGAGAGCACTTTATAATGTATCAAGATATGTTGACGCCTCTTGATAAGATGAAAGCCGGAACGCAGTTGGAGTTTGAAGGTTTTGGTGCGATTACACCACATGAAGATGAGCGTGTTAAAAAAACACCTCTAGCATATTAAGGAGTTTGGTTATGTTTGAAGCAATTGCATTTTATCTGTTCGCTTTTTTGACAATTTCAATGTTTTATATAGCGGTGACAACGTCTCAAGCGCTGTATGCCCTAAGCGCATTGGCGGCAGGAATGATTTTTATATCGGCATTTTTCTTTATTTTGGGTGCTGACTTTTTGGGTGCGGTTCAAATCGTTGTTTACTCCGGTGCCGTAATGGCTCTTTATGCTTTTGGTATGATGTTCTTTGACACGACAAGAGAGATAAAAGAGAAACAGGGCAACAAGGCAATAGTTTTAGGACTTAGTATTTTATCTGCTATATTAGTGGGTGCAATTGTTGCCGCTCCGATTGTCGGAAACAACATAGAGGCGCTATACCCTATGGTTGAGGGTGCAGGAAACACTCAAGAGGTCGGTATGGTTCTTTTTACAAAGTACCTTGTTCCTTTTGAAGTAGCAGCCGTTATGCTTCTTGTAGCAATGATAGCGGGCATCGTACTTGCGGGCAAGAAAATGGATCTCTCGCTTACTCTTATGAGCGAAGCGGAGATTTTGATGATGAAAGAAGAAGATAAAAATAAAAAGGCTCTCTCATGATGGAAATTGGATTAAATCACTATCTTGTGCTCTCGACAATCCTTTTTGCTATTGGATTAGTCGGGGTCATGAGAAGAAAAAACCTTCTTATGCTGTTTTTCGCAACAGAGATACTTTTAAACTCTGTTAATATCTCTTTTGCCGCGATTTCACACTACTACGGTGACTTAACAGGACAGATGTTTGCATTTTTTGTAATAGCTATTGCCGCATCAGAGGTTGCCGTAGGTCTTGGTCTTTTGATTGTTTGGCACAAAAAACATAACAATATTGACCTTGACAGCATGTCAACAATGAGAGGATAAGAGATGGAACTGTTTTTATATACCGCGCTTTTTTCGCCATTAGTCGGTTCTCTGTTTGCCGCATTTTTTGGTGCATCAAAAAAGACAAAAATAGCAGGCATTGTTCCGAGTGCGTTGCTTGGAATCTCGCTAATAAGCAGTTTTATACTTCTTATATCGGTATTGACTACCAAAGAGACAGTACATGTTGAGATGATGACATGGATGGCAGCAGGAGATCTTTACATTCCGTTTGGATTTGTTGTCGATCAGGTAAGCGTTACTATGATGATGGTTGTTACTTTGGTTTCAACTGTTGTGCATGTGTATGCTATCGGATATATGGATCACGACAAAGGGTTTAATAGATTTTTCTCTTATCTATCTGCTTTCGTTTTCTCAATGATGGTTCTTGTTATGAGTGATAACTTTGCAGGTCTTTTCATCGGTTGGGAAGGTGTTGGACTTTGTTCATGGCTTTTAATCGGTTTTTGGTATCACAAAGAGAGCGCAACTTGGGCAGCTAATGAGGCGTTTATAATGAACCGTATTGCCGACCTTGGTATGCTTATCGGTATCTTTTTGGTTTACTGGAATACAGGTACTCTTCAATACGAGCAAGCTTTTGCAGCAATGCCCTCTTTAGAGATTGATGTTTTAACATGGATAGGAATATTTCTGTTTATCGGTGCTATGGGTAAATCGGCTCAGTTTCCGCTTCACACTTGGCTTGCAGATGCTATGGAGGGTCCAACTCCGGTTTCGGCTCTAATTCACGCTGCGACGATGGTAACGGCAGGTGTTTACCTTGTGGTTCGTGCTAGTCCGCTTTATGATTTGATTCCCTCAGTTGGACTGTTCATAGCCTCTTTAGGAGCATTTGTCGCACTTTTTGCCGCATCTATGGCTCTTGTAAACCGCGATATGAAGAGAGTAATTGCTTACTCGACACTCTCTCAGCTTGGCTACATGTTCGCTGCTGCTGGTCTTGGCGCATACTGGGTTGCTCTTTTTCACCTTATGGCTCACGCATTCTTCAAAGCGCTTCTTTTCTTGGGTGCAGGAAATGTTATGCATGCTATGGATAGTGAACTTGATCCGTTTAAAATGGGCGGACTGCGCAAGGTAATGAAGGGGACGTTTGTTATGATGACTCTAGCTTCTGTTGCGCTTGCCGGAATCTTCCCTCTTGCAGGATTCTTCTCTAAAGATTTGATTTTAGAGGTTGCGTTTGTAGAGAATCACTATATTATATATTCGGTACTTCTCTTTACTGCAGGTTTAACGGCGTTCTACTCGTTTAGACTTGTTGCACTAATCTTCCACGGAGAAGAGAGATACAAACTATTTGGTATCCATCCGCATGAAGCGTATAAATTTATGCTAATTGCCATGAGTCCGCTTCTTCTTTTGGCGATAATTGCAGGTTCATTCAAGATGACCTATTTTGAGATGGTTACGCAGCTTCTTCCGGCTACCG
Source organism: Sulfurimonas sp. (assembly GCA_030654155.1). Taxonomy (GTDB): domain Bacteria; phylum Campylobacterota; class Campylobacteria; order Campylobacterales; family Sulfurimonadaceae; genus Sulfurimonas. Next base: position 18,543 of record JAURYA010000142.1, read on the forward strand.
AGTATCATGTTCACTCAAGTCTTACTTACTGGATTATGACTATCGGGACTCAGCTTTTTGTTGGTTTGGCGATTCTTTATGCATATAAAAAATATACAAGCAGAGATATCAAAGTACCGGACGGAACTTCTAAAATGGAGAACAGCTTTGGCTATAAACTGCTTATTAACCAGTACTACATTCCGCGTTTTTATGAAGAGTATATAGTAAAGGCGTATAGAGAACTTTCAGATATATTTTGGACAAAGATTGATCAAAAAATCGTTGATGCTACGGTTGACGGCATCGCAAATGTCTTCTATCAAACAGGCGAGAGAACAAGAGTTATGCAGAGTGGTAATCTATCAACAATGCTAAAATGGATGGTAGCAGGAACTGTTACTTTATTATCGTTAGCTGTGGCTTTTGGTCTTGCAGCTAGATATTCTGGAGAAATAAAAACATTTCTTTCAGGTTTAGGAGTTTAATAGATGTTGGATCATATCTTATCGATTTTAATTTTCTTTCCGGCACTAGCAGCAGTGTTCGGATTTGCAGTTAATAAAAACAGTATACGCTCTTATGGTGTGGCAGTTGCTACAATTGAGTTTGTATTGGCTTTATGGCTTTGGTTTGCATTTGACTCAAATGTATCGGGAATGCAGTTTATGGAGCATATCCCGCTTGTTAAAACATTTGGTATTAACTACATAGTCGGCGTTGATGGAATTTCGCTGTTTATTATTATACTATCAGCATTTTTCACAATGATCGGTATAGCGTCACTCGGCGAGATTAAAGATATAAAAAACATGATAGTCACGCTTTTGTTTTTACAGATGACTATGGCGGGTGTATTTGCTGCACTTGACGCAATCGTATTTTATCTCTTCTGGGAGCTTTCACTTGTTCCGATGTTATACATAATCGGAGCGTGGGGCGGACCATTAAGAATCTACGCTTCCGTTAAGTTCTTCTTGTACACATTTACAGGTTCTCTTGTTATGCTTGTAGGTATGCTTTTTATGGCTTACTTCTACTATCAAGCAACAGGTGAGTGGAGTTTTGCGATTCTTGACTGGTATCGTCTGATTTTGCCTGAATCTTTTCAGCTTTGGTTATTCGCGGCATTTTTTATGGGTTTTGCTATCAAGGTTCCGATGTTCCCGTTTCATACATGGTTGCCATACGCACACGGTCAAGCACCGACAATCGGTTCGGTAATACTGGCGGCAATTTTACTAAAAATGGGTACATACGCATTTATCCGTTTTTCACTGCCGCTATTTCCGGATGCGTCGGTTTACTTTATGTACCCGATAGCAGTGCTAGCAATCATTATGATTATATATACCGCAATGGTTGCTTATGCGCAAAAAGATATTAAGCAGGTTGTTGCCTACTCATCTGTTTCTCACATGGGTGTAATCATTCTTGGAACTTTTGCACTAAACGTTGAGGGGATAACGGGTTCAATATTTCTTATGATAGCTCACGGTGTGGTTTCAGGTGCGCTCTTCTTCCTTGTAGGCGTAATTTACGACAGAAGACACACTAAGTATATGAGCGAGTTTGGCGGATTGGCTTCTGTTATGCCGAGATATGCGACTATTTTTGGAATCATGTTGATGGCTTCAGTCGGACTTCCTCTGACTATTAACTTTGTAGGCGAGTTTTTAAGTCTTCTTGGTTTTTACAAGCAGTCTCATATATTAACACTGCTTGCTGGAACGGCTATTATAGTCGGCGCAATCTACATGTTGGCAGCTTACAAGAAGATGTTCTTTGGAGTTATTACAAAAGAGGAGAATAGAAATCTTCCTGATGTAAACAAAAGAGAGCTTATCGCTCTTATTCCATTGACGATTATTACAATCTGGTTAGGCGTGTATCCTAAAGTACTTTTAGGGCCTATTAACACAAGCGTTGAGGCTGTTGTTGGAATGATGCATGAAAAATCTCTAACTCAAGAGGCAAAATCTAGAATTCCAAATGTAACTAAAGATGTGGAAGTTGTTACAAATTTGGCAGAAAATCCAGCAGAAAATTCACAAGAGGAGGCACACTAATGTTATCACCGGTAAATGTTTCAATTGAGTCACTAAATTTAATGACTCTGGTACCCATGTTAATCCCAATTGTTGGTGCGCTGTTAATCATAGTTATTGATCTGTTTAAAAGCGAACAAGATAAATCTTTATATGTAATGTTAAGCCTTCTTATACTTGGAGTTGATTTTGTAGCTTTGATGGAATCTGCCGGTATCTTTAAGCAAAACGGCACGATTATGGGTGTTTTTGATGTGATGCTTATAGATGGTTTGGCTATTTTGTCTCAGTTTATAATTGTCGGCGCGTCACTTCTGTTTATCCCGCTGGCACTTACGCATAAAAGATTTCATGAGTTCTCTTACCCTGAATTCTTCGCACTCTTTTTGTTTATGATTGCAGGCTTCCAGTTTATGGTAGCAACTGACAATCTTATACTGATATTTGTAGGACTAGAGACCGCTTCTTTGGCTCTCTACACGCTTATTGCCATGCATAACCGTGACAAGTCGTTTGAGGCAGCTGTAAAGTACTTTACAATGGGCGCACTTGCGGCAGGCTTTTACAGTTTTGGTTCAATGGTATTTTATGCGCTTACAGGCTCAGTTGAGATAAACAAGATTGCTGAAGTATTGGCGGCAAACAACTATGCAGACATAGGTTTTGTGCTTGTGGGCGTTGTTTTCTTGCTTGCATCATTTGGCTTTAAGCTCTCTATGGTTCCGTTTCATACATGGACGCCTGACGTTTACGAGGGTTCATCTGCGGCACTTGCAGGTTACATGTCAATAGTTCCAAAGATAGCTGCTTTCGTTGTAGCTATGAGACTGTTTGAATTTTTAATCCACAGCGGTGTTGTCTGGCTAGAGGTTATTCTTTATATGGGTGTTGTCATGACTATGACTATGGCAAACGTCTGGGCATTGGTGCAAACTGATGTTAAGAGAATGCTTGCGTACAGTTCAATCTCGCATGCTGGTTTTGTAATGGCTGCAATTTTAATCGGTACGACACAGTCAAACAGCGCACTCTTTTTATACTGGATTTTATTTAGTTTTACCAACCTTGGATCATTTTCTATGCTATGGATAAGCCGACAGAAAAACCTTCCTGCTCATCAGCAGTCAGACCACAGTTACGACAAGTTTTCAGGAATGGTTAAGACATCTCCTGTTGCCGCATCTATTATGGGCCTGTTTATGTTAAGCCTTGCTGGACTTCCGCCGTTTGCTCTGTTTTGGGGTAAATTGTATATGATTAGTTCGGCTGTTACAGGCGGATATACTGTTTTAGCACTTATAATGGCACTAAACTCTGCGATAGCAGGTTATTACTATTTGAAACTGATAGTATATATGTTTATGAAAGACCCGATTGTTCAAAACAATGGTCATGTTTATGTGGCAAATGCTACCCTTCCGCTTAAAACAATTATCGGTATCGCCGCGATGGGAACTATATTTGCTTTTTTAGCGGTAAACCAGCTTTTAGAGTTTGTCACGGTATTTGTTTACAATAGCGGCTACTAAAATATAAAATAAGGGGTATCTGATTTGTTAAAGGCAATACTTCTTATTTTTTTATCACTCAATGTTTTTGCCCTTGAGATCTCCATCCAAGGTGCAAAAGAGAACCATCAAGCCTATTCTACACTTCACTTAAACGATAAAGATAAATTTTTATGCCAAGAGTTTAAGGATGATTTTGGAGTTATTGTAAAAATTGTTTGTGCATTTCCTAAATCCCCGTCTCAAAAATTACAAAAATTGCAAAACAGCTTCTTTGAAATCTATACAGAGGTCAAAAAAGATACTTTTTTCTTGGTTATTAAACCATTTGAAAAAATGAAACTTTTTCCAATAGTCTTTAATTTAACAAAAGATGAGACGCTCTTTAGTTCAAATGTTGAACTCTCAAACCACTGGATGATTGTCGGCTACAAAGACAAGATTCCCTTTATGGAAAAAAATAAAGATTCGGAAGGTTCAATAAATTTTCCGGTTACACTCGCCCAAGACAAGCTCCCTTATGTTGGCAGTTTAGATATTAAAGGAAATCCGGTTCATATCAAAAGAGTCGGGGATGTAACTGAATATATAAAAATAAAAAAACTCTATAAAGAGAAAGATTACGAACCTGCCCTAGAGTTAATCGAAGATGTTATGAAAGAGTATCCGAATTCTTTGTTTAGATCCGAGCTGCTTTTTTATAAAATCAGAGTTTACTCTAAATTGCAAGAGAGTGAAAAAGTGATTGAGGTAGCAACGGAATATCTCAAAGATTACTCATCTGATGAAAATGTTGCCGAGGTTTTATCGCTTCTTGCCAAAGCATACAATAAAGTCGGTTTGAACAGTGATGCAGAATACTTTTTTGACAGGCTCTTTAGTGAGCATCCGGACTCTGTGTATGCAAAGTGGGGATATATCTACATGGCAGAGGTGTTAGAATCAGCAGGAAGTATGTCAAAAGCCCAAGTTTTATATGAAAAGGCACTAAAAGAGACTGATGATGTAGATGTTGCGGTAGAAGCTGCCTTTAAATTGGCAAAAATTCATGTCGGAAGTTCAAAAGTTAAAGAAGCGGCCGGATATATTCAAAAAGTTATAGCGGCAAAACCTGAATACTTTTCGCAAGAGATGTACCAACCCTCAATTGATATAATGTATGAATTTTTAGACAATAGCGACTATATTTCGGCAGCCGCTATCGCTAAAGTAATCTTTGAGCATATAGACCCGAGTTATGAGGAGTATGAAGAGCTCTCAAAAAACATCGGTATATGGTTGAGTAAATCAGAGAAGAAAAAAGAGGCTCTTGCTGCTTTAAACAGGTATATAGAGCTATTTCGCGATGGTACATATATTGAAGATGTGCAAGCTGCAAAAGACTCGCTCTTTTTCGATGTTAATGACGAAAATGCAACAACCAGACTTACTTCGTATGATAAGTTGATGGGTGATTACAAAGGGGACAGCATTGGAAATAAAGCTATATATGAGAAGGCAAAACTTTTAATAGAACAAGGTATGTTTAGCGAAGCTCTAGGCATGGAGCCAAAACTTCTTAAATTGGACCCTGCTGAGTATAGTGATATACCTAAGTTGATTAGAGATGCCGCCATAGGAGTTATGAAGCAGGCACTAAAGGTTAAAGAGTGCAACAAGGTGCTTGTAACTTCGTCCAAATATAAGATAGAGCTCTCAGCTGAGTGGGATGATGGAATTTATGAGTGTGCCATGAAGGGTGCGGATTTTGGACTTGCTAAAAAAATGGCAAATAGAAATCTAAAATCAAAAGATTTAGAGCAGAGAAAAAAGTGGCTAAACAGATATATAAAAGTCGATTTTGCTACCGGAAATTACAGCAATGTTATAGAAGCTTCCAAGGAGTTAATCACTTTAATAGAGGGTGATAAAAACTCAGCCTACACAGATGTTTATAGATATCTGTTTGACACTTATCACAGATTGGAAGATTCAAACAAGATGATAGAGGCTATTGCAAATGTTGTAAAAGTTTATAAAGATGATTATCTTGATATTGAGCGATATGTGGCCGTAATGGCTGTAGGAAGTAATAAAAAAGATAATAATCTGGTAATCGAGTACGGCGAAAAAATTATGAAAATACAGCAAACCTCTAAAACAAACGTGCAGAGCCCTTTTGTAGAGTTTACACTCTATCAGGCATATACGGATAAAGAAAATTATAACAGAGCATATGAAGCCATAAAATCTCTAGATAAAGTAAAGTTAAACAAGAATGACAGAGCAAGACAAAAGTATCTTCTAGGAAGCGTTCTTGAGAA
>JAURYA010000143.1 GCA_030654155.1 Sulfurimonas sp.
GGTGTCCTGTGATGGATTCGAACCATCGGCCACCTCATTAAAAGTGAGATGCTCTACCAGCTGAGCTAACAAGACATTTACAAACATAGTGTTTGTGGACGCGAATTATAGACAAATAGAGTTCATATGTCAAGAAAAAAATAGGTAAATTTACAAATTTTTTGATAGAATACAATCAATGAATTATTTTAGCTTTGAATATCCATATATCATACTACTTTTAGCTCCGATAATCTACTGTATGTACAGGTGCAAGGAGCAGATGAAACCTAAATTTTTTGTGCATCTTCACTTTTTATCAGCCAAGAAAAGTCTGCCAAAATTGGAGTGGCTTTTAAAAATAGTTACTTTTGTATTTTTGTGCATCGCTCTTGCTTCTCCGGTTATCATTGACAAAGCAAACCCGCTAAACAGGCACGGTAGAGATATTGTCTTGTCCATCGACGGAAGCGGTTCTATGAACTCGTCTGGTTTTGATGCGGAAGATGAGGTAAGTAGCGGTGAGCGTTTAAGTAGATTTGAGATTACAAAAATCATTGCGACAGACTTCATAAAAAACAGAGTCAGCGACAATGTCGGTGTTGTTTTATACGGGGATTTTGCTTTTATCGCTTCACCTATAACTTATGAAAAAGAGATAGTGAGTGATATGCTTGGCTACCTTACACACGGCATGGCAGGGCAAAACACGGCAATTGGCGATGGTATTGCCATGAGTGTCCGCGCATTTAAACACTCTAGCGCCAAATCAAAAGTCATTATACTCTTAACAGACGGCGAGCATAACAGCGGTGAAATCTCCCCAAAAGATGCAACTGCTCTTGCAAAAGATGAAAATATAAAAATATATACAATCGGCATGGGAAACAAGGGTGAGGCAGATGAGGCGCTTTTAAAACAAATAGCGCAGGAGAGCGGCGGTGAGTTTTTCAGTGCAACTTCTGCAAAAGAGTTAAAAGGCGTTTATGAAAAGATTGACGAGATGGAATCCTCAAAGATAAAGAGCAAAGAGTATCTACTTAAGGATTATTACTATTTTACAGCTCTTTTTGGTTCCCTTGTTATTTTACTCTATCTGCTTTACAGAGAGGCAAGAAGATGAGCATACTCCATCCGCAATATCTGCTGCTTTTACTCCTGCTTTTGCCATTTTTTATAAAGATGGATTTTAGAGAATATAGAGTTACTTTTTACGGCTACATGTTAAGCACCGTCTTCATAATAATCGCACTTAGCAGACCTGTAATAGAACAAGAGCCGATAGAGTCAAAACAGATACTCAGTGATGTTATAATCGGGGTTGATTTGTCATACTCTATGCAGACAAACGATATCGAGCCGACAAGGCTTGTTTTCGCAAAAGAGATGCTAAAAAAATTGGTTGAAGCGGAGCAAAAAAGCAGATTCGGTGTTTTGGGTTTTACGACTAATGCCATTGTTTTGTCTCCGCTTACTGAAGACAAGGAGCTTTTGCTACACCTTTTTAGCTCCATTGATGAAAAGCTAATCATTACAAAAGGCAGCAGTGTAATGTCTGCGCTTGAGCTTTCAAGAAAGATGTCAAACTCAAAAAAAGCCACGGTAGTGCTTTTTAGCGATGGAGCGGATGAACTTGGCTATGAAGCCGAAGCAAACTTTGCTAAGAGAAACAACTTAAGAGTAAATATTTTTATGACTGCCTCAACAATGGGTGGAACTATGAGGATAGATGGCGGCGAGCTCTTAAAAGGTGAACTTGGTGACATTGTTGTAAGCAGAGAAAACAGCGCGATTAAAGAAATTTCAGATGCCACGGGCGGAGTTTATACAAAAGATTTTGATGAACTTCTTGAAACACTTGAGTCTCAAAAGACAAAAGACAAAGAGAGCAAGACAACAATAGTTAGAAATCTGGAGCTTTTTTACTATTTTATAGCACTTGCTATTGTTGCATTTTTAGTCAGCGTTACAACTCTAAAAAGATTTGTTGTTGCATTTTTACTCCTTTTTGGCGTGCATGCAAATGCGACTCAAAATATGGATTTTTTCAATAGAGCAACAGAGTTTTACAGAAGCGGCGAGTATGAAAAAGCGCTTGAGAGTTATGAATTGGTAAAGTCAAATGACCCGCAGATAAAATCGATTATCTACTACAACATCGCAAACTCGCTTGTTAGACTTCAAGAGTTTAAAAAAGCAAGAGAGGCGTATTTGAAATCCTTAACGCTTTCATACTCAAAAGAGGCTGATGAAAATATGGAGTTTATAAGAGATGTGGAAGAGAAAAAAGAGATGAGCACAGGAAAGCAACAGAGCAAAGAGAGGTCTGCACTTGCAAAAAAAGAGCAGAGTGAGAAAAAACAAAAAGAGGGCGGCGGTTCAAACATGAAAGTCAGCGCTCCAGCAGGCAATGCTTCCGATGATGGCGGTAAAAAAACAAAATCTCAAAATCAGGTCAATCTAGATAGCGGTAAAGCAAAACTAAGCTCAAAACAGTATGAACTTATAAACAAAAGGATAATTAATGAAAAAAAACCTTGGTAGAGCAGTTTTGGCGATGCTTATTTTTTTACATGTAGAAATTTTTGCCTCAACTTATACATGGAACGCAACCTCAAACAAAACAACCGCCTATGTAAACGAGCCTATCTATCTAAAATATATTTGTGAGTTTAGTGACAGTGCGGAACTCTTTATAATTGATTTTAATATAGCCGGCGATTATGAAAAATACAGAGTTAAAAATTTAAGAGAGAATCAAAGCATAGTAGATGGAAAAAAGATAAACAGTTATGAGTTTGTGGCATATGCTAAAAAAGCGGGAGAGATAAAGTTTGATTTTGAGGCCGTAATGAAGCAGACAAACAAAGAGTCTGTTGAAAATATGGTAATCGGAAGAGACAATATGAAGAAAGGCGAGTTTGTTAAAAAAACGGTAAAACAAAAAATTTTAACAGCAGAGATAAAAGAGACAAACAGCACTTTGGTTGGAGAGTTTAGTATAGATATTAAAAAAAATGAGCCGCGCGTTAAGGCGTATGAGCCGTATCATATGCAGATAATAATAAAAGGAAATGGAAATTTTGAAGATTTAAAACCGCTCTCTTTTAATATAGAGGGCGTAAAGGTTTTTGCAGGAGAAGTTGAGCAAAAACATGAGTTAAATGAAAATGGGCAGAGCGGGGAGTGGAGTCAAAAATTTGCATTTGTAAGCGAAAAAGATTTTAAGATTCCAGAGGTAAAAATAGAGTATCTTAATCTTAGAGAGCAAAAAATAGATAGTTTACTTTTAGACTCAGTAGATGTGAGCGTAGAGAAGGGTTTTGCCAAAGAGGAGCTGCTTGATAAGGCAGATGATAAGAGCTTTAAATTTAACTACAACTATCTTTACGGTATCTTAATTTTTATAGGCGGTTTTTTGGCGGCAAAAATAAAAATTAAAAGCAGTAAAACCACAAAAAATAAAAAAGAGCTTTTTCATCAAAAGATAGATGAGGCAAAATCGCTAGAGGAGCTGATGATTGTTCTGGCTGTTAGCGATTCAAAAAGATATGAGAATATAATCATAGATATAGAGAGAAAAAAACTCACATCGCTTAAAGGCGCGAAGAAGATGAGCAAGTTAATATGATGTTAAATATTTTTTAACTAAAATTGTTCTTAAAACAAACTAAATTATAAGGCGAAAAGTGAGATATTTTTTAACTCTTGGTATATTTTTTTTAACTCTCTCTCTTGCAGATAAGAGCGTTGTAAAAACAGTCACGATAAATCAGATGCAGTACGCACAGAAGACTTTTTTGCAGGCAAAAGAGATTGCATTGCAAGAGGCAAAGAACGCCGCAGCAAAAGAGATTTACGGCGAGGTTGTAATCTCTGAGACGGTGATGGCAAACGGCAAGATTTTAGATGATGTAGTACGTGAACAATCAAGCGGCATTGTTCGCATAAAAGGCGAGCCTAAATTTAGAAACGGCGAGAGTTTCGGAGATATCGTAGTAACAATTGAGGCTTATGCGACTGATGAAGATTTGCAAAACAGGAGTGTGCTAAAAGCAAACACAGAGCGTGAGGAGAGCGAGAGCAGCGGTGCAATCAAGAAGATTGAGCAGATTAAACGCGGTTTTTACGGTATCTGGAGCGGATTTGCCATGAGAGGGAGCGGCGGAAGCGGTGATATCATGATTAAAATAACCGACTCGGGAGAGGCGACTATAAACTATGACTCGCTTCATTGCGGTGGCGAACTCATCATTCAAGAAAAAACGGCTGATTTGGTAAAATTTAAAGAGAAGCTTACGTATGGAGCAGATAAGTGTGTTGATAAACACTCTATCACTTTGAAAAAGTTAAGCAATACTCAGATGCTCTTTATGCAGTTTGATAAAGATGAGACAGAGGTTTCAAAAGGCACTCTTTACAGAGAAGAGTAGTCACGGGTTTAAAATTATGGAGCAACATGTATAAATTATTTTCGCTTGTTTTTGTATGGCTCCTAGCAGGTTGTGCCATCTCGCCAGAGCCTAGTCCATCAGAAGAGCTACCAGCTTGGGTCAACAATCCTCCAGAGCTGCATGCGGTGGGTTCGAGCGATGTCAATTTTCAAGGCATTTATATGCAGCGGTTAGAGGCAATAAACAAGGCGAGAAGTGATTTGGCGCATAATTTAAAATCTTATATTACTTCACAATTTGAAATCAGAGCTAAATCATCTAACGAGAAATTTACAACTAAAGTTTATGATAAAGTAAATGCGTTATCAGAGGTATTTTTAAATGAGAGTTACCAAGTTGACGCATATATAGATTCAAAAAAGAGATTGTATATACTTCTTGAGAGCAAAAAAGAGAGAATAAATAGTTTGATTGGCGGTAAAAATATCAATCCCGACAAAATAGAGCTGCCTGTGCTAAAAACAGTCCCGTTCGATAAGGAAAAGCTTATGCAGAGCAGATGTTATGACCCTTATGTGTTGCAAAGCTTAAACACGCAGTCAAATCTTTATCAAAACAGACCGGTCTGGTTTTTTAGGCCAAATCAAAATGGCGTTGTCGGAAGCATAGGAATTGCAGAAAAAGAGGAGGGGAGAAACTTTTTAGAACAAAAAAGCGTCGCACTCTCTCTTGCAAAATCATCCCTTGCAACGCGTCAAAAATCCCAAATTGCATCAGAGCATGAAGCGCTCAAAATTGTACACGATGATATATCTGGAAAACTTTTTGAAACATCCTCGATTCTCAGAAGTGAAACAAATTTGGATCAGGTTGTAGAGAGAGATATTTGGTTGGACCCGAATAGCTGCGAGCTTTATATTTGGGTTATTAAAAAATGAGCAGATTTTTAGGAGTTGCAAAACTTTTAACCGTTGCCGTGCCTTTTCTCTTTAGCGGCTGTATGTCAAATTTGGCAAGTTCTGTCGGTGTAGATATAAACAAAGAGTCAGAGCAGGAGAGGATGTTTGCCCTCGGTGACTATGCGCCCTCGGCAGCTCTTGCAGAAAAGAATAAAAAAAGTATGCCCTCGATGCTAAGGGCAGGAAACGGCTACCTCTATGCAAATAATTATAAAAGCAGTATTGCTCTGCTTGATGAGTCTGAGGCGGTTATTAAAAACCAGCATGAAAGCATAGTTGCAAGCACGTCGGCCGAATATATGGCTCAACTGATTATAAATGATGCCGCAGTTGCCTACCGTGCCTCAATCGCTGAAGCGATTATGGTAAATACGTACAAATCTCTAGATTATATGGCGCTTGGAAAGTTTGAAGAGGCGCGAGTTGAGTTAAACCGTGCGGTTGAGAGGCAGCGACGCGCAAAAGAGACCTATGCTGAGCTGATAGCAAAACAAAAAGATGTGATAGCACAAAAAAGGCAGGAGAAAAAAAATCAGGGGTTTGATAGGACGATGAACAACCCGCAGATTAGGGATATAGTAAGACAGAACTACTCATCGCTTGAGCAGTTTGAGGCGTATCCGGATTTTATAAACCCGTTTACAACATATCTTGCGGGACTCTTTTTCTTAATAGAGGGTGACTATGCAAAATCTTCATCGCTTCTAAAAGAGGCTTATGCAATGGTTCCGCAAAACGAGACTCTAAAATCAGATTTTGATATGGTTGAGAGTGCGCTTGAGGGAAATCCTCTCAAAGAGAGATATGTGTGGGTAATCTATGAGAACGGGTTGGGTCCTGTAAAAAAAGAGTACAAGATAAATATTCCTATGTTTATAGCTTCAAACAAAGTTTTCTATACGGGAATTGCACTTCCAAAGATGGAGATAGGGCGTCAGGCGACGCCGACTTTAGCGATATTTTCCGCCAATAAAGAGCTTGGGAGCACATCGGTCGTAGGCGATATGGAGAGGGTAATACTCAGCGAATTTAGGTACTCTTACAATGATATCTTGACTCGGGCGGTCTTTTCAATGCTGCTTAAGACATACTCACAATATGAGGCAAGTGAGAAAAATCCATATTTTGGTCTGGCAACTGCGGCGTTTCAACTCTTAACAACACATGCAGATACAAGAATTTGGAGCACTCTGCCAAAAGATTTTCAGGTTGCAAAGGTTAAAATGCCAGAGGACGGCAAGCTTCACTTAAGAGCGGGCGCGCAAAATATGGACGTAAAGCTTGGCTTGGGCGCAAGACACTCCATTGTTTATGTAAGATTGCCAACAGCTATGTCAAAACCTAGCGTATCTGTTATAAATTTTTAGGAGCATTTATGAGATTAATCGGATTAATTATATTGACGCTTTTTGCGTTTGCGGGATGCAACAAATCGCCTGAACCAAACGACGCAATTGTCAAGGTCGTTGGCGGCTGTGGAAGCAGTGATATTGTCGTGAGCGATATCAAAGGGCGAAAGAAGAGTGACGGTTTTATGCAGGCGCAGGTGGTAGGCGAAAATAGCTCAGGCAGTTATCAAAATCTAGAGTACCGCGTTGTCTGGCTTGATGGCGAAGGGTTTGCGATTGATACAGTTTTATCAAACTGGAACAGTGTCCCAGCCTATGCGAATCAGCCTTTTTATATCAACGCAACATCACCAAATACAAAAGCGAAAACATTTCGCCTATATATCAAAAGAGATAAGGAAGTAATATGCGACAAACAATACTATGGACAATAATTTTAGCTTCGGTTGGAGTTTTACTCGGCGGGTGTGCCACTAAAACTACAAATATTGATATAAACAACGACAAGGGCGAAGCGGTTATGGGTCTTGATTATAGAGATTTTCAAGCTGCTGCTCAGGATATGGTGGAGTCACTCTTAGCCTCGGGTGCGGTTACCAAAAAAGATGGCGGACGCTATGTTCTTGCAGTCTCACGGGTTGTTAACGACACCATGCAGCATATAGATACGGACCAGTTGGTAAAAAAAATACGCGTAGGTCTGCTTCAAAGCGGTAAAGTTATAGTTACGACTGCTGTTAGTGCAAATGGCGCTGAAGACAAAATGTCTATGCAGGCAAGAAAAGAGCTTCGCGGCAATGAAGAGTTTAAACAAGAGAGCGTTGCAGGAAAAGGTAGTATGATTGCACCTGATTTGAGCCTCTCAGGAAAAATTCTTCAACGCAATATCCGCGTAGACAGTTCAACTCAGAGGGTTGAGTACTACTTCCAGATGACATTAACAGAGATAAAAACAGGTCTGGCATATTGGGAAGATGAGAGAATTATAGGAAAACAAGGCAGTAATAAATCTGTTGCTTGGTAATGTGAATGCATAAAGCAGGTTTTAAAGCACTCTCTTTTGCATACGCTCTTTTTATCCTAAGCGGCTGTTCACAAAAAGTTGCTATTCGCGCGCTTGAACCGGCCGAGATAGACCGAGCCACTCTGACAAAAAAGGTGAGTGTTGCACCGTTTGAAAATGATTATGAGGGGCTTTCAAACAAGATAGAGACAAATCTAGTCAAACAAAAAATTGAGAATAAAAATTATTTTACGGTTATAAGCAGAAAAGATTTTGACAAAATTATAACCGAGCAGAAGATACAAAACAGCGGTTTGGTCGATGTCTCAACCGTTGTTGATGTCGGAAATCTAATCGGGGCTCAAGCGATAATATCAGGAAGGGTGGGAGAAGCCACATCAAAAGACACACATTTCTTTGAAGAGCGCTCCAGATGTATAGACAAAAAGTGCAAAGAGAGTGTTACGTACACACTCAGATGTACAAAAAGAGCGGTCGGACTATTTGCAGATATACGCATGGTTGACATCGCAAGGGGCGATATAATCTACGCGGACACCATAAACAAGCTCTCTGAATTCAAGCAGTGCCAAGACAGTGCTAACGGACTTCCGGCAGTTGAGGCGGTTTTGCAGAGGTTGGCAAATAGCATAGCCGATGATTTTGTGTATAAATTGATGCCGCACTATCGCAATTTTGAGGTTGTTTTGTTAGATGACCCAGATATTAAATACAGTAGTCATGAAGAGAAGCTTTTGGAGGCATCGCTTGAGTATATCAAGCAAAACAGGTTTGAGAAGGCCGAGAAGCTTCTTGTTGATTTGATTGATTCTACACAGCAAAAAAGCTACGTCCCTTTTTATAATCTCGGTGTTATAAAAGAGGCTCAGGGTATCTATGCTGACGCGCAAAAATATTATAAAATGGCGGATGATTTGGTGGTAGAGCCTGTCAAAGAGGTGAGTATGGCATATGTCAGAATTCAAAGCTTGATTGAAAAAAGCAACAAAGCAAGAGAGCAGTTGTCAAAATAATGAATAAAAGAATCAAATATTTTTCAATATTACTCCTGCTGGCGAGCTTGATATTTTTAGCAGGCTGTGCGGCACAAAAAGAGGTTGAGGTAGCGCAAAAAAAAGTTTTGCCATCTTGGTACGTTAATCCTCCTCAAACAACACAGACGACACTCTACGCAATAGGCGAAGGGGAGGATAGGGATGAGGCGGTAAAAAATGCGCTAAATATGATGGCTTCAACGCTTAGCGTCTCAATCTCATCGCAATTTGATTCCCAAAAAGTTGTGCAGGAGGGTTTACTCAACACTCATCAATCAACGGTTGTCAGCAAGACGCAAAGCAATGTTAAAAAAATACGCATAAGCAGCTACGAGCTGATTGAGTCGCACAAACTCGGTTTTAAAAACCATATAGTTTTAATTAAATCCCAGAAGCAGAAGCTCTTTTTGAGTCTAAAAAACGAGCTGGAGCAGAAGTTTAGCCTTATAGATTCTCAGATGAAATCGCTCCCTCTGCATCACGCTTTGGAGCAGTTAAATATCTACAAAAAAGCAAAAAATGAGATTGGCGATGTGCCCGATGTGTTAGTTGTTATGAATGTCTTAGAGAGCGCATATGACGGCAAAGAGTATCTTCAAAAGATAGATATTCTAAACAGTAGTTATGAGAAGTTGGCATCAAGCATAACCGTTGCAATCACATGCGATGCCGAATCTAAAAATTTGGAAGCCGCAATAAGAGAGGGATTTAGCTCTAAGGGGGTGCAGGTTGGAAATGGCAGCGGCAATACGCACTTCAATGTTGTAGTCAAATCAAATATTCAAAAAGCCTCTTCGTACGGGTTCACGCTTGCACGCTCTGCAATAGAGATTAGCATAAAAGATTCAAAAGGCTCAATAGTAGCCAGCAATAAACTAAATATTGTCGGACAATCTACTCAAGGGTATGAAGTGGCGAAAGAGAGCGTTGCCATGAAGCTAGATGAGATGATAAAAAAAGAGGGGATAGGTAAAATCATAGGATTTGATTTATAATTCTTACTATGAAATTTTTCACCAATCATTAACCCCATTTTGTTATACTCTATCAATAAAAATATCAATTTATAAATAAGGCAGTTAATGATTTCCAAAATAGAGTTGATTAAAAAAGAGGTTAGTAAGGTAGTTGTCGGGCAGGAGAAGATGATTGACTCTCTTCTGATTGCTCTTTTATGTGAAGGACATATCCTTATAGAGGGCGTTCCGGGGCTTGCAAAGACTACAACGGTTAACGCATTGGCTAAAAGTTTGGGGCTTGACTTTAAACGTGCCCAATTTACTCCGGATTTGCTTCCATCAGACATTTTAGGCGCTGAGATTTACGACCCTAAAAACAACAGCTTTAAGATAAAAAAAGGTCCTATTTTTACAAATCTTCTTTTGGCAGATGAGATTAACCGCTCTCCCGCAAAGGTTCAGTCGGCTTTGCTTGAGGTTATGCAGGAGAAGCAGGTTACGTTAGGTGACACCACTTTTAAACTCTCTCCTCCGTTTTTTGTAATGGCTACCCAAAATCCCGTCGAGCAGGAGGGTGTTTACCAGCTTCCCGAGGCTCAGTTAGATAGATTTATGCTAAAACTCATTGTCAATTACAACACAAAAAGTGAAGAGCTTGAGATAGCCAGAAGAGTTTCAAGCGGAAACTTTGAAGCAATAGAA
>JAURYA010000049.1 GCA_030654155.1 Sulfurimonas sp.
GTTAGACTAAAACTTTACAAAGGAAGCGTAAGCGTAGTTGGTCGCAAATCTATAAAATCACTATTTAACCCTGAGTACTGTACTTTTGAAGAAGATGCGGTGTATGATCAAAAAGATGCGGCAGGTTTTATTAAACTAAACGCTCTTAGATTTATAATTGCCGGCAAAGCTAGAAAAAAATAACCACTTAAGGAAAATAGCATGAGCATAATCAAAATAGATATGAATTCACCAGAGTTTCAAGCTGAGTTAGCAAAAACTGTTATCTTTACGGATAAAGTAAATAAGCAGTTCGGCTGGGTTTACAATCCTCAAGCAGAGGTAAACGAAGGCGTACAGATGGGTCTTGCTAGAAACAAGATGATGTATGGTAAACGCTTCTGCCCATGTTTTATGGTTGAAGTTGTGGATGAAAAACCAAGAAGTGTAGAAGATAGAATCTGTCCATGCAAGCCGGCAATTGAAAAAGAGATTCCAGAAGATGGAACATGTCACTGCGGAATCTACTGCACGCCTGAGTATGCTGCAAACAAAAAAGCAGAGATGGGCATTGAAGAGGTTGTTCATACGCATTCTCGCGGTTTGACAAAAGATGAAGCAGCAATTTTGCTAAATCAAGGTGAGCTAGATGCAGACGAATTAATATCTCTGCTTGAAGCAAGAAATCTCGGTATGGTAGCGTTTAAACTAGTTGACGTAAGAGAGCATATGGAGTGGCAGATGGGGCACATAAAAGGTGCTGACAAACTTGTACCTACTAGCAGTTTTTTTGCTGCACTTGATGACGCAAAACTAAACAAAGACGAAAACATAATTGTATATTGTCACGTTGGAAGCAGAAGTGCACACTGTGCTAGAATATTAAAAGACATGGGATATACGAAAATAGGAAATTTATCATATGGAATAGTTTCATATGGCGGCAAAATAGAGAGATAAGGAAAAACAATGAAAGTACTATTGATTAAAGACGTAAAAACTCTAGGCAAAGCAGGTGAAGTTAAAGAGGTAAAAGATGGCTACGGCCAAAACTTTTTAATAGCAAAAGGTTTTGCGAAACATGCAACTACCGAAATTTTGGCTAAACATAAAGAAGATGAAAAATTGGCGGCAGAAGAGCTTGCTAAAGAGATATCATCACTAAAAGAGCTGGCAACAAAGCTAGATAAAGCTGAAATCGTAATCACCAAAAAACTTGGCCAAAACGGTCACCTTTTCGGCTCAATTACAAAAGATGAAGTAGCCCAAGCACTTCAAGAACAGCACAATATCGAAATTGACAAGAAACATATAACAGATAAAGTTTCAATCAAAACAGTCGGCGAGCATGACCTTGACCTGAAATTAGGTCATGGAATCCACGCAACTCTGCATGTGGATGTTCAGGGGGAGTAATTTAGATATGAACTATTTTTTCCAGCCACTAGGAGACAAACTTGTTTGACGCAACTACCATACTTGCATACAAAGGCAAGAACAAAGCAGTAATCGGCGGAGACGGTCAGGTTACTTTTGGAAACAGTGTTCTAAAAGGCAATGCTACTAAAATCCGAACTCTTCATAACGGTAAAATTTTAGCCGGTTTTGCTGGGAGCACGGCTGACGCTTTTAATCTTTTTGACATGTTCGAAGATTTTCTAGAAGCAAAAAAAGGCGATATTTTAAAATCAGTTGTCGAATTCTCCAAAGCATGGAGAAAAGACAAAGTCCTTCGCCGTCTTGAAGCTATGATGATAGTACTCAACAATGAACATATTTTTATCCTTACCGGCAACGGCGATGTAGTTGAGCCCGAAGACGGAGAGATTGCTTCAATCGGAAGCGGTGGAAACTTCGCCATATCTGCTGCGCGTGCCCTTAAAAAACATACCTCTTTAGATGAAGAGGAGCTTGTACGCGAGAGCCTTAAAATTGCCGCTGATCTATGCATCTACACAAACCACAACATTAAAACTCTCACACTCAGCGGAGAAAACAAGTGAATCTAACACCAAAAGAGATAGTTGAATATTTAGACAAATATGTCATTTCGCAACACAACGCTAAAAAAACTATCGCACTTGCTCTCAGAACCAGATACAGAAGAATGCAACTAAGCCAAGAGCTTCAAAATGATATAACGCCAAAAAATATATTGATGATAGGCTCAACGGGTGTCGGAAAAACAGAAATTTCAAGACGCTTGGCGAAGATGATGAAAGTCCCTTTTATCAAAGTTGAAGCAAGCAAATATACCGAAGTAGGTTTTGTCGGACGAGATGTTGAATCTATGATTAGGGATTTGGTTGTTGCGTCTATTGCTATAGTAAAAGCAGAGAAAGAGGAAGAGAACAAAGAGAAGATAGAGAACTATATTTTAAACAAGATAGTTGAGAAGCTTCTGCCCCCTCTTCCACTGGGTGCCAGCGAGAGCAAAAAAGATGACTACCAGAGACTTTTAAGCGTTATGGAGGAGAGAGTTCTCTCAGGCGAGATGGATGATAAAATCATACAGCTTGAGATTGAAAAGATACATGTAGAGTTTAACGATACAAATCTTCCTCCTGAAATGGCAAAGGTTCAAGAATCTTTCTCTAGGGTATTTTCTCAAATGAATAAAGAAGATAATAAAAAAGAGGTGACTGTAAGGGACGCAAAAGCTATTTTAAAAAATGAGGCTAGTGCGAAACTTATTGATTCTACACATATTCAGTCTGAAGCGCTCAGACGTGCCGAGAGTGGCGGAATTATATTTTTGGATGAGATTGACAAAATCGCTATAAGCGAAAAATCACAGGGCAGAAATGACCCTAGCAAAGAGGGAGTTCAAAGAGATTTACTCCCTATCGTCGAGGGAAGCAGCGTTTCTACGAAGTATGGAGCGATAAATACCGACCATATTCTCTTTATTGCCGCAGGTGCATTTCATCTATGCAAACCGAGCGATTTGATTCCGGAACTTCAGGGTAGATTTCCGCTAAGAGTTGAGCTTGAATCTTTAACAGAGGATACTCTCTATAAGATACTTACTCAAACAAAAAACTCATTGCTTAAGCAATATGAAGCGCTTTTAAGTGTTGAGGGAATGAAGTTAATTTTTGAAGATGAGGCGATTAGAGCTATTGCAAAATTGGCTCATAGAGCAAATGAAGTTGCTGAAGACATCGGAGCAAGAAGACTTCATACCGTGCTAGAAAAGGTTTTGGAAGATGTAAGTTTTAATGCAGATGAGTATATGGACAAAGAGTTTATCGTCACTGCAAAATTGGTACATGAAAAATTAGATGCTGTTGTCGAAAACGATGACTTATCAAGATATATCTTATAGGAAAAAATATGACTAAAGCCGGTTTCGTCTCTCTAATAGGTCGTCCAAATGCTGGAAAGAGCACACTAATGAACTCACTACTAGGTGAAAATATTGCCATGGTTAGTCAAAAAGCCAATGCAACTAGAAAAAGATCAAATGCAATTGTTATGCATGAGAACACTCAAATAATCTTTGTTGACACTCCAGGATTGCACGAAAGAGAAAAGGTTTTAAATCAGTTTATGCTTGATGAAGCTCTAAAGGCTATGGGTGACTGTGATTTGATTGTATATCTGGCTCCAGTAACAGACAGCGTTGAGCATTATGAAAAATTTTTAAAACTAAATAACTCTAAAATCAAACATATAATAGTATTAAGCAAAATAGATCAGGTTACTCAAGAAAAGCTGTTTAAAAAAATAGCTCAATATAACCAATTTTCAGACCATTTTGAAGCTCTTATTCCGATGGCGGTGCCTAAAAAAGTTGGGCACAAGGACCTGCTTGAAACAATATCAAAGCTTTTGCCGGAGTCTCCGTTTCTTTTTGATCCAGAGGATCTGACAAGTGAGTTAGTAAGAGATATATATGCAGGGTTTATAAGAGAAGGGATCTTTGAAAATGTCAGCGATGAGATTCCGTACGAATCAGATGTTTTAATAGACAAGATATATGAAGAGAAAAATGTAGACAGAATTATTGCTACCATCATTGTAGAGAAAGAGTCTCAAAAAGGTATTATAATCGGCAAAGGCGGGGAGTCAATAAAAAGAATCGGAAAGTACTCCAGAGAAAAGATAGAGATGCTTAGTGGGAAAAAAGTTTATCTTGATTTACAGGTTGTTGTAAAAAAAGGGTGGACAAAAGATAAATCATATTTACAAGAGATAGGCTATATATCATGAAATTACTACTACTTATTTTAATAAGCTTAAATGTTTTTGCTAGCAATATACTAACCAGTTATAGAGTTAACGGCGTTGCAGACATTGAAAAGCAGATGGATTTAGAACTATCAAAAGAGGAATATTGGAGCAGTTACCTAGTTACAAAAGATACAACATTTGGCTATATAGAATCTTATCTTAACGTTCTTGCTTGTGATAAATCAAAATCAACATTAGACCTATACTCTACCGACCAAAACCAAAGTTTTAAATTTAAAAAAACATATAGCGCTTTTACAGGTAAAATAAAGGGCGATAAAACAAAAGAGGGTGATTTAAAAACTCCGGTAGGAATCTATCAAATAGTTCAAAAACTCTCTAAAGAGACAAATCTGGACCCTTTTTATGGTCCTTTTGCTTTTGTAACATCATACCCGAATCTGTATGACTCTTACAGAGGAAGAAATGGCTCTGGAATATGGATACATGGTCTTCCATCAGAAGATAGAGATTCGTTTACAAGAGGATGTATTGCGATAAACAATTCAAGTATTGAATGCTTAGATAGAAATATAGATATATCAAAAACTCTTATTATCATAAATGACTCAAGTGTTAAAACCAATGTCTCAAAAGAGACACTATCTTCAATACTTGCACAGCTCTACTCTTGGAGATATGCTTGGCTTTATGATGATATAGAAAATTACCTAAGCTTCTATTCAACTCAATTTGTTAGACATGACGGCATGGATATTGAAAAATTTACAAGCTACAAAACAAGAGTCTTTAAAAAAGCTGAGAAAAAATCTATTTTATTTAACGACATTAACGTTATTCCATATCCTGGCAATACAAATATATATCAAATTACTTTTAAAGAGTTCTATAAATCTAATAGTTTTGAGTTTATAGGCAATAAAACATTAATTGTAGAATTTGATAAAAATAAAAAAATAAAAATACTAACCGAACTATAAAAGATATATATATGAAATATACTTTTATAAGAGTGTTTTTTGCTCTAAATATCTTTTTAACTCCTATATTTGGAGATGTTCAATTAATTAAAAAAGAAAACAGTGACTCAAACACAACTCTTCTTGTTATAGGCGGAATACATGGTGATGAGCCGGGCGGATATTTTTCTGCATCAATATTAGCAACTCATTATAAAATAAACTCAAAAAACCTCTGGATAGTTCCAAACCTAAATCAAGAAAGCATCCAAAAAGATAGCAGAGGCGTAAACGGAGATATGAACAGAAAATTCTCCATAATAAACAGTGGAGATAAAGATAAAAAAATTGTTGAAAATATTAAAGAGATAATTACCAAGAAAAATGTTTCTTTAGTTTTAAATCTACATGATGGCAATGGGTTTTACAGAAAAACTGACAAAGGAAATATTTTCAATCCGAATGCTTGGGGACAAACATGCGTAATTGATCAATGCGATTTAATTGAAAACCAGCCATTTGGAAACTTAAATACAATTGCTATTGACATTAAAGAGAGAATAAACAAAAGACTTATAGAAGAACATCACACTTTTGACGTAAAAAATACTAACACAAAATTTGATGATGAAGCTATGCAGCTCTCTCTTACATATTTTGCAGTTACAAACAACAAACCTGCTTTTGCAATAGAGAGCAGTAAAAACTTGCCTTCACTTTCTCAGAAAGTTTTTTATCATCTCCTTGCGATAGAAGAATTTATGAACATTATGGATATATCTTTTACTAGAGAATTTGAATTAAATGAACAAAATATTGATCAAATACTGAAAACTTATGGAAATTTAAATATAAATAACAATATCTCAATTAATTTAACTAACATAAAAAAATCTTTAAGCTTTATTCCGATAAAATCAGAGAGTAATGTATTTAAGTTTTCTAACCCACTGGGGAATGTTGTTAAAGAGAGTGGCGGCTTTGTTGTTTACATAGGCAATAAAAAAATTACAACTCTCGGTCCACAATATTTTAAGCAGGGAGAGTCTTGTATAGAAGAGTTTGAAGTCATGGCTGATGGAGTTAAAATTTCATTAGGTGAAACTTCAGATTTTTTTGTAAATGACGATTTTAATATCGTTAAAAAAGATGGTTATCGTGCGAATATTATTGGTTACAAAGCAGTTGGTCGTCTTGATGAGAGCGGTGTAAACATTAAGCTTCAAGATTTTGACAAAAAATTCTCTATTGACGTAGACGACTTAGTTTACAGAATTGAGTTTTATAAAAATAATGAATTTTGTTCTATGTCCAAAGTTCATTTTAGACAGGATAATGCAAAATGAGTAAAAAAGAACAACACTCTTTCTCTAGTGTACTTTCTATTAATCCATACAAAAATACGTATGTCAGCGCCGTTGCAAGTTCTTTAAGAGTAACTACATCACCTGAATACAGTAAAGAACAGTATGTAATCTCTTATCTGAATACAAAAAGTTTTATTAATAGCCATATTGTTATAAGCAAAAATATTCCAGATGAAGATTTGTATGATGCTATTTACAATAAGGCATATGATGAGCTTGGGCTTGATCAAGCCATAATGTATCAAATAGAGTATATAGAAACTTTTAGCAATCTAGATGAAAGCAACAGAAGCTTCCACGTATTTATAATAGACCCCATAACAGTTAATGATATATTTAAGAATGCGGTTGAAAAAATTAAATACATAGACTATATCATTCCCTCTCCTCTATTACTAAAGTCACTTTATTCTAGAGAGATTATACAAGATAGCGGTGTTCACTGTTTTATCTACTTCCAAGAGAATGATACTTCTATAACTATATATAATGAAAAAGAGTTCGTATATACAAAATCTATAAATTATTCATTCTTACAGATGCATGAGAGATTTTGTGAGATTCATGGAGAGATGGTTGAATATGAGGATTTTATTCACTTTCTATCAAATGAGGACCTTAAAACTACTAACAATAGTTATAAAACAGATATTATAAAGCTCTACAAAGAGATATTTGCAAACATTAATGATATTTTAACGTATGTAAAAAGAGCTTTGGATATAGATAAAATAGAGAGTGTATACATAGATACTCAGCTTTCTACAATAACTAAAATAGATGAGATGGCAGAAGTAGAGCTTAGCATTAAAAGCAGCAGTTTCAATTTTAACTATGGATTTAAAAGCGAAGATACTCACATTGATCACTTTCACTATCTTATGCAGATCTACACTACTCTTCCTGAAAATGAGAGATATGAGTGTAATTTTACTACATATCATCGCCCTCCAAAATTTACACGAAGAGAGAGCGGACGCGCTATATTACTAGCTGCGGCTTCTTTAGTGCTTGTTTTTCTATATCCCGTATCATATTGGACGCTTACATATGCTCAAACATTACAATATACGCTTTTAGAGGAAGAGTATAAGAGTGTCCATAACATTAAAATAACAAGAGAAGCAATTATAAAAAGCAAAGAGGCTGAGAAGGATGGTGTATCAAAACTTCTAGCTCAGGCGCAGCAAGAGTATGTTGAGAAGAAAAATACACTCATAAAAATTCATGATGTAAAAGTTAATTACCCGATGAAAGCCAACCTTTTACAAATATTGACAAAAGAGTTGAATGACTACGATGTCAAATTAGAAACTGCTTTTTATTCAGAAACAGAAATAGCAGATAAAAGCAGCACCTCAAAAGAGTTTAAGTTTGGTTTAGTATCTTCTAACGATAAAAAGATTACTGATTTAATTAAGTATCTAACTAAAACATATGAAGGAAAATTTCACTTCTCTATTAATGAGATATCATATAAAATAGAAGAGAAGTTGTACTTTGGTGAATTAAAGGTGAATTTATTATGAATTTCAAATTAATGATCGAAGAGACCTTACAAAGAATTGATAATTTCTTTAAGGAAAAATCTCAAAAAGATGTTTATATAGTCTATATAATGATAATTGCCATTTTAGCTGCATTGGCTTATCCGTTTTATGACCTAACCGCCAAAGAGTTTAATGTTATAAAAGACAAGGTTAAACAAATTACCACAAAAATAGATGCCGACAAAATTTACCTGAAGATAAACACAGA
Source organism: Sulfurimonas sp. (assembly GCA_030654155.1). Lineage (GTDB taxonomy): Bacteria > Campylobacterota > Campylobacteria > Campylobacterales > Sulfurimonadaceae > Sulfurimonas. Next base: position 8,261 of record JAURYA010000049.1, read on the forward strand.
GGCAACGGTAGTTAAATTAGGGCAAGACATTATAACGCTAGAGGGTGAGCTGGTAACTCAAAGAGATACAAATAAGTATATTAAAGAGAAGATAGAGACAATATCATCATTAATATACGATGAAGTTGCGTGGGGTAAATATCTTAACTCTATATCCATACATGCTAAAGAGCACAACATGAAGATTATTAACTTTGTTAACACATATTCATTGAACAACGAGTCAGCTTTTGGCCATGTACTGGATATCTCTCTTGATGTTAAGGGAAGCTTTTTAGATACGGTGAAGTTCATTAATTCTTTAGAGCAGAGTGAGCTGGTTGTAGATGTTCATGATTTGGACGTAAAAGCTCAAGATGCACTAAACACGAAGATTAAGATTTCAGTTTGGGGGATTACTTACTAATGAAAACAACATTAATAACACTACTGGCAGTTTTTCTAAGTAGTACTCTTTTTGCCACAGAGTTAGAGTGGGTAGATGAGCAGATTGAGGCTATTAAACCCCCGAGAAAGGGCATTAGCATTTCAGGGGTTGGTGATCCTTTTATTTTCTTGGAAAAGAATAATCCAGAAGTAAAAAAGAAGGGCACTGCTTCTTCAGCACCTGACACTAGGGTGACAGCGGCAAAGCCATCTGTTCTCAAGCAGAAAGTTTGTCCTCCAGATGGAAATACGACCAAGAGCAGCGGCTTTGAATTAAACGCAATTATCAACTCAAAAGCGATGATCAATGGCAGTTGGTACAAAAAGAGCGACACAATAAATAGCTATACCGTTTTGGATATCAGTAAAAATTCTGTAACTCTAAAAAAAGGCGGCAAGGAACTTATCTTGTCAACTGTTAATAAAAAACAAACTCTAAAATTCAAAAATAAGTAGGGCAGATTTATGAAACTTATAAAAACAACAATGTGTACAACGCTTTTAACACTCCTTTTGTCAAGCAGTGCTTTGGCTGACTGTTCTTATGAACTATTTAGTATTAGTTCTACAAAAAACACTAAAATAATAGATTTCATAGAACAGCTTAGTGATGAGTGTGGTTTTAGTATTATTGTTACTGATCCCAATGCTCAAAAGTTTTTAGATTCTAATTTAAATAAAACAAATCTAAACAACTTAACGATAGATGAGGTTTTCAATATTGTACTAAAAGAGAATAACCTTGCATATACTCTTGAAAATAATATTTTAAAAATTTCATATCTTGATACTAAGATGTTTAATATTGACTATATTCTTTCACAAAGAAAGAGTGAATCAAAAACGAACATAACACTCTCATCAGAGGGTGCCGGTCTTGCTTCTACAACTGGAATTACTACAAGTACTAAGACTGAAGAAAAAGGCGGGGGTGCAGCGGGCAAATCTGGTATGAAGATTGATAGCACGGATGAAGTGCAATTTTGGAATCAACTGGATTTAGAGCTTCGAGAAGTTTTAAATAGGCCGCAAGATGTATATGTGGCACAGGCTCCTATTATAAATAAAAATGCGGGGATTATAACAGTTACTGCAACTGTTAAGCAGATGGAGAGATTGGAAAAATATCTTAAGAAACTTCAAGATAAAGTGCAGCTTCAGGTTTTAATAGATGTTCAGCTTTTATCTGTAACTCTGAGTAAAGGCAAGACTACTGGTATTGACTGGTCGCAATTGTACAAACTTCAGGATATTGATGTCAGTATTGACAAACTGTTCCATAAAAACATATCAGAATTTGAAGATAATAAAATAACAACAGCAATTGCCGGTGGTGGCGCTAGTGAAAACTCTCATCTTATAAAAATAAGTGCGAGCGGAAACTTAAATGAAGTTATAAAGTTTCTTAAAACTCAAGGTGATGTTACCTCTATCTCCAATCCAAAAGTTTTAACACTAAATAATCAAGCAGCACTTATAACTGCCGGTACAGAATATTTTTACAAAATAACAAGCACAGAAACGCTATCCGGTGCAACAAGCGGGACACAGAGCACGAGCGAAGATGTTCAATCAGTTTTTGCCGGCGTTCTGCTAGATATCACACCGGAGATTTCTGACGACAATACTATAACATTGAAGATAAACCCTTCTCTATCTGAAACAGCAAGCAGTACGTTTATTGCTGACAGTGCAGAAGACAGAACAATGCCACCAGACCTTCGCCGTCGTCAACTCTCATCAGTTGTAACCGTGAAAGATGGAAATCGTATTATTTTAGGCGGTTTAATTAACACAAGCAACATTGTTAACATAAATAAGCTTCCTATTTTAGGTGATATTCCTATATTGAATTACCTATTCAAATATGAGGATAGACAAAAAATTACTCAAGAACTTGTTATTGTAATTCAACCGCGCATTATTGCTAAGGACAAAAAAGATTTATCTCTAGCGGACTTAGGCTATCAAGGTCTTTCTGAAAAAGTTTTGCTAAACGCTAAAGATGCGATTACATCTACTGAAGATCTAGCAAAAGAGGAAAATTGAAGCCAAGTATCTATGAAAACTCTAGGGATGTTTTTTTAGATACGGTTAACGCTAAAGATTACATCCAGCTTGAAAGAGTATCGACTATTTACCAATCTCTCAAAGACTCTATAGAAAAACCACTAAAAATGGTTCTTCTGTATGGCAAACCAGGAACTGGCAAAAGTATGTTTTTATCGAAACTTCACCATAACCTTATCTCTTCTCAAAAGGTATGTCTCTATAAAACTCCTATTTTAGACGAGAATGAATTTTTCAAAATACTTGCACAAGATTTGTATGGAATAAGTTATGAAGGTGAGCTAAATTTTACACAATTTATAAAAGTTGTAGAAAATAAAGAACTTCTTGGAACGACTATTCCATTAATATTGCTGGATGAAGCACAGCTCTACTCAACACCTATGATGGAAAAAATCAGACTTTTGTCGGATACAAGAAAAGTAAAGTTTGTAATTGCTCTTCATAAAACAGAAAAAGAGGACATTATTGCAAAAGAGCACTTTCAAACTAGGATTTGGGAGAGCATCAGACTTGAAAATGCCTCAACTTCAGAACTAAAAATATATATTCAAAAAAAACTTATGAAGGTAAACTGCATAGATACGGCAAGTATGTTTACACAAAAGTCAATAAATTTAGTTCATAAACTAACAGACGGAAATTACAGAGATGTAAACAAACTAGTATATACGCTATTTGATATATATGTATATTATGCGAACAACAATCCAAATAAAATAAATACAAGCGAAATCTCAACTAAATTTATAGAGATGTCTGCTATTCATACAGGGCTAATTGATGCTTAATGTTAACGATCTAGAAGCTAGACATAAAAAATATAAGATAAAATCTTATGCGCCATATTTTGTAATATTTGCTTCTGTAACGGTTGCCATTGTCTCTATAACTTCTTTTATTTTATATAACTCTAAAATAGAAATAGATATTGAAAAAGAAGAACAAAATCTGCCGGTTATTGTGCAAAAAATTGAAGTGACATCTGCAACTAAAGAAAAAAATGAAACACTGCAAGAAGTAGAACAAAAAACAGTACAAGAAGCAGCAGTAGAACCGGTTGCAGCTAAAGAAGATATAAAGGCTGAACAAAAACAAGAAAAAGTTTCACTCTTTCCTTCATTGGATTTTATGGGGAAAATCGGCTCAAACAATCAAGTTTATTATACAAAGGAAACTATTAGCACTGCTCAAAAGGTACCCAAAGAAATAACCATTGATATAAAACAAGAAGAAAAAAAGCAAGAAGAAAAAATAGTGCCGAAAAAAGTAGAAAAGATTGAAGAAGTTGCCATAAATATTGATAAAAAGACCCCTATTAATATAGCTAGAAAAGATGAACAAGAAGATCTTTCACATGTTATAAAAAGATTTAATGTAAACCATAACCCAGCATTAAGTCTATTTATCGCAAAAAAATATTATCAATTAGGCAGCTATGAGCAGGCTTATAATTATGCACTAATGACTAATGAAATAAATAGCAACATAGAAGAGAGTTGGATAATATTTTCTAAGTCATTAGTCAAAATGGACAAGAAAGACAAAGCAGTTGAGACGCTAAAAAAATACATTTCCCACTCAAGTTCTTCACAAGCTAAACAGCTATTAGATGAAATCTTATCAGGAAAATTCAAATGAAGATAGCACTAATAATACTAATATCAATAAACTTGTACGCTAGTATAAAACAAGATATGCTTAACCTTTACCAAGGCAAAAAGTACGAGGAAGTTTGCAATATTGGTTTTAATAATTTTGAAAACTATAGAAATGATGAAGAGTATGTATCACTTTATGCATTTGCATGTCTTAATGCGGACTATATAGACCGCTTATCAGTACCAACTATCATGCTTAAGCTTGCAAAAGAATCACGCTCAAATGCTGCATATTTTTCCATTATACTTATGCAAAAAAAACTTCTATACCATGCACTCTTGGACAACTATGATGTATCTTCTCTAAATTTACCGACTACAGATTATGTTTTATCTAAAGTTTTTGATCTATACACTAAAATGAAAAATAATGAACAAAAAGAGTTTTATATTTTTGAAGATGAAAGTGACAAACAATTAAAATATAAACTTTATATTTTAAAAGATGGTAAAATAGATAAAATGGTTATTGAAGAGTTTCATAATTCGATTAGTATTAAAAAACATATTTATTGGTAGGAGGCATTATGGATAGAATTACATCTGATTTATTAGCAAATGGCTCCATAATGAAGAGTCAGGTCGATAGGCTGATTGCCAAAGGCCTTGACAGTAACTTGATTCTTAGGGACATTACCATATCTGGATTTATGACAATGGATAGGCTTGTACGCTTCATTGTTGACAAAATACAAAGCGGTGAGTATGACCTCTCAATTATTGATGACTACGATTACATTCAAGAAAAAGATATTCTAGTTAAATTGGCTCAAAAACAAAATGTCCAATTTCTTGATTTAGATTCAATAGATATGGATTATAAACTTACTGAAAAAATATCACTTGCCCAACTTAAAAAATATAATGCTTTTCCAATTTTAGAAGATGAGCTGAGTATTACAATTGCTTTTTGCGACCCTCTTAATATTGAAGCGCAGGAGTCAATACAGAGACTTTTTCCAAAAAAACCGATTAAAATAGCGGTAGCAACTAAAAAGCAGATTGAATCATATCTTTTTAAAATAGAATTAAAAGATAGTATAAAGGGATTGGTAAAAAAAATAAGAGATGAGTTAAATTCTATTAACTCCATAGAAGAGCAGCAAGAAGCCTCTTCTATCCTTCTTTTGATTGATGTTATCTTAAATGCATGTATTAAAAATCGCGCAAGTGACGTGCATATTGAGCCGACAGAAAAGAATTGTGTAGTCAGAACTCGTATTGACGGAAAATTAATAGAAATATTTATTTTTGAAAAGGATATCTACCCTCCTCTTGCTTCTAGACTTAAACTACTTGCAAACCTTGATATCGCGGAGAAAAGAAAACCGCAAGATGGGCGTTTTTCAACGATGGTCAGCTCCAGAGAGTATGACTTCCGTATATCTACGCTTCCAATTTTATATGGTGAATCTATCGTTATGAGGGTGCTTGACAAACAAAAAGCCCTTGTTAGGCTTGAAGATGCCGGAATGGACAGTGTTAGCTATCAAAAATTTTTAAAAGCATTGCAAACGCCTTATGGTATTATACTTGTAACCGGTCCAACGGGAAGCGGTAAGACTACAACTTTATATGGTGCTTTAAATGAACTTAGAAATGTTGAAGATAAAGTTATTACGGTTGAAGACCCGGTAGAGTATAGAATGAACCTTATCCAACAAGTCCAAGTTAATCCAAAAGTTGGTCTTACTTTTGCTGCAGCTCTTCGCTCAATACTAAGACAAGATCCTGATAAGATAATGATTGGTGAGATTCGTGATTCTGAAACATTAGAAATTGCGGTAAAAGCCGCACTTACAGGTCACTTAGTAATTTCCACACTGCATACAAACGACTCCATAAGTGCAGTTACTCGTATGGTTGACATGGGTATTGCCCCATATCTTATCAGTGGCTCTCTTGTTGCAATACAGGCTCAAAGACTTGTAAGGAAAATTTGCCCAACCTGCAAAACGGAAGAAAAAGTTTCAGTATCATCACTTGAGGAACTCAAACATTTAGTTCCAGCAGATAGTAAATTTTACATTGGAAAAGGTTGTAAAGAGTGCAATGAAACTGGCTATTTTGGCAGGGAAATGATTTGTGAAGTTTTAGTTGTAAACGAAAAAATATCATCTCTTATTGCAAAAAATGCGTCGGTAGAGTTAATACATGCTCAAGCGTTAGAGGATGGATTTGTCGGGATATTTGAAAACGGTATCAACAAAGCTCTTGCTGGTGTTACAAGTTTAGAAGAAATTTTAAGGGTGGCAAAATAATGAAATACTTTGTAGCGACTATACTTACAAAAGGTAAAAAAGAACAGATTGGGATGTATGCTGAAGATAGAAAGCAGGCTAATGAGCTTACAAAACTAAAGCACGCTGGAATTATAATTAAAATTTCAGAAGAACAAGAGCCTATGGAAGCCCAATTTAAGAGATTTAAAACAAATTTACTAAGCAATGTTAAAAAAAGAAAAATAAGACCTGATGCATTAATTGCATCTGTTAGACAATTAGCAGTTATGACAAATGCAGGTATATCAATTTACGATTCATTGAGTGAAATTGCAAAATCAACAACTGATGAAAATTTAAAACTTGTTTTTAGCAAACTAGCAGAAGATATTAACTCTGGACATTCACTTTCTAAATCTATGGAAAATTTTCGTTTTGAGCTTGGCAATTTAGCCATTGCGATGGTTCAACTTGGCGAAAAAACGGGTAATCTAGACGATGCACTCTATTCACTTGCGGATATGCTTGAAGAGATTCGTGCAAACTTTGTTAAATTTAAAAAAGCCATGGCATATCCAAGAAACGTTATGATTGCAATGGCAATAGCTTTTACAATTCTAATATCTTATGTTGTTCCTGAGTTTAAGTCTATTTTTGAAGAGCTTAATGCTAAATTACCTCTGCCTACGCTGATTTTGCTAAAACTTGAACATCTATTTAACAACTACGGATTATACGTATTGGCTGTTTTAGTTGTCTCTTTTACAATCTTTAAGTACTTAATAAATAACTACAAGGAGATCAGATATGGCTGGCATGAAGTCTTGCTAAAAACATATCTTATTAAAAATATTATTATGTTTGCAACACTTAGCCGTTTTACTCTTGTATTTTCAGAACTAATTCGTGCGGGTATTCCAATCGCCGAAGCACTCGACACTTCAATATCTATGATTGACAGTCTTCCCCTAAAAGCTAAACTTTCATCAGTTAGATTTGCTGTTGAAAAAGGCTCCTCTTTGCATGAAGGGTTAGCGGATACAAAATTATTTGAAAATATGATTATTCAAATGGTTAGCGCTGGGGAGGATAGTGGTACTTTGGACGCTATGATAAGCAAAGTAGCGCAGTACTATAAAATGAGATTTGATGCAATTATTGACGGTCTATCAGAAGCAATTGAGCCAATTATGTTGCTAATACTGGCGAGCATGATTCTCCTTCTTGCTCTTGGTATTTTCTTGCCGATGTGGGACATGGGTAACGCAGTCCAAGGAAGATGATAGATAAAGAAAGATATAGGAACTATCCTATATCTAATCTAAATCTTATCATGCTATATTTGTAAATACTTTTTGCACATCCTCATCGTCTTCAAGTTTATCTAAAATTTTATCTATATCTGCTTGCTGTTGCTCTGTGAGTGATATTGGAGAGGTTGCCATTCTCTCAAGAACTGCTTTTGTAATCTCTATACCCATATTCTCTAACGCACTGTTTATTGCGCCAAAACTTTTATAGTCAGCCGTTACGATAACAACACCATCCTCTGCTTCTATCTCTTCTAATCCTGCATCAATTAACTCTAACTCTAGCTCTTCTAAATCAACACCGTCTTTTAGAGGAAATTCAAAGAGTGCTTTTTTATCAAACATAAACTCTAGAGATCCTTTTATAAGCATCTCTCCTCCATGTTTTGTAAGTATATTTTTAACATTAGCAACAGTTCTAGTATTGTTGTCAGTCATACACTCTATAAAAAGTTGTACGCCGTGTGGAGCTTTTCCCTCAAAACTAACCTCAAGCATACTTGCCGTATCTTTCGATGTAGCTCTTTTAATAGCTGCTTCTATATTGTCTTTTGGCATATTTTCAGATTTAGCATTAATAATTGCCGTACGAAGCCTTGCATTCATATCAGGATCGATTCCACCCTCTTTTGCAGCCATTGTAATTATTTTTCCTAATTTAGGAAATAATTTTGACATTGCTCCCCATCTTTTTAATTTTGATGCTTTTCTATACTCAAAGGCTCTTCCCATAAACTTTTCCTTACCTATTTTTTATATGCTATTTTATATTTACACTCATTTTAAAATCAAAAATGTATAATAGCATATTAGAATATAGTAGGGATTTAAATGCTGTCAAATTTTAAAATTAAAAATCATTTTTTTAGTGCTTTTCGTGAATTATTTGTTCATCATCATGGCTCTTTGGAGTTCCGTGCAAAAATTTTGCACTTATTATTTCTGCAAATGAAGATGTAAAACCAGAGTCTTATGAAATTGTAAAAGATATTGGCATGGAAATTTATAAAAATGATGAAGATAGAGCAAACTTACTAATGCTCTCTACAAAAGAACTTGTTAAAAAGGTAAAAGAGGATAATGGTCTTGACATAGACAAACTTGTTGCAAACATTCAAAAAGAGCTAAGAATAACACCGAGATATGCTAAAAAAATAGATGTTGACCTACTAAGACCACTACTAAATCTCTCGCATGACCAAGACACTATTTCTTATCAAGAGAACATTATAGAATTTTTAAATGCTGTAAAAGAAGAGACTCTTCATGACAAAAAATCACAAATTGCCAAAGATGAAGAGAATATAGAGTCTAAATATTAAATTTCTCTTTATCAAAGAAACTCTCTACAGATATATTTTTAAATGCTGAATTTAGGCTGGTAAAAAGTGACGGAAACTCTTTTTCCATATTTTTCAACATCTCTTTTGTGCGTGCTCTTGCATGTGGCATTTTCACGTCAAATCGCATCGACGGACATGCTTCATCGCCTATTGTTGGCATATTATTATCAACCGCACATGCGGCCAATTGACGCTCCCTCATCTGAATTAGCGGGCGAATCACAATCAAACCATTTTCGGCTCTGTATTTTGGAGCAAGTGAACGCATCTGTCCATTGTAGATAAAGTTCATAAAAAAACTCTCTGCTGCGTCATCCATATGGTGGCCGAGTGCTACTTTGTTACAGCCATGTTTTTCAGCTGCACTGTAAAGAGAACCCCTTCTCATTCTAGAGAAAAAGCTGCAAAATGATGAATTTTTTCTTATTTTCTCACCGGCTAAATCATAAATTTGCGTGTCATGAATAGCATGCTCAATATCGTACTCCCTGCAGTGTGCAATAAGTTTATCAAAATTTTCACCCATGCCATACGAAACAGTTACGGCAATAAACTCGAATTTAAAAGGAGCACGGCGTTGCTGTTCACGCAGTGCATGAACCATTGTCAGTGAATCTTTGCCGCCGCTAAGCCCGACAAGAATCTTATCACCCTCTTCTATTAAGTTAAACTCGGCATTTGTTTTGCCGAGTTTACTCATAATTTTTTTAGAAAGTTCAATCTGCAAGTTTTTCAACCATTTTCATAACAAACTCTGCGCTCTCTTTTGCACTTGTTTGTAAAAACTCATCAAAGCTAAAACTTGCATCCATATCAGCCGCATCGCTGATTGCACGAAGAATGAAAAATGGAATTTCTAGTGCATTACAAACAACAGCAACGCTTCCACCCTCCATTTCCAGTGCATCGGCACCAAATGTAGCTCCTATCCAGTTCTTTCGCTCTTCGTTTGCTACAAACTGATCTCCTGTGGCAATAATTCCCTCTTGCACAGTTTTACCCATGCTTTTTGCCACATTTTTGCTCATCTCTATCATCTCTTTGTCTGCTTCAACAAATACTGCTCCCTCAGGAACATAACCAAACGGATGCCCAAATGCCGTGATATCTAAATCGTGTTGAGCCAACTTGGTAGCAACAATCAAATCACCCACCTTTAAAGTCGGCGATATAGCTCCTGCAACACCTGAAAAGAGCAATTTTTTAGCTCCGAAATGTTCAATCATAGTGGTAGCCGTAAGAGTAGAAAATACTTTTCCGATTTTTGAGTAAGCAATAACCAAATCAATGCCTCTGTATGATGCTTCATAATACTTATTTCCTGCATACTGTGTTGTTTTATATGAACCTATTTTTTCAAGTATCGGGGAGATCTCTTCTGGCATTGCTCCCATTATTGCTATTTTCATCTATTTTCCTTATATCTCAAATGTCTTTATTACTTTTTCATAACGTGGCAGCTTATGCACTATAATTGCTTCTTCATTGACTATGCAACTTCCGCCCCAAAAGCCAAGACCGTCTTCAAAACCGACCCTGTTTACAAATATAAGCTTTGCTTTGCACTCACGCGCAACCGTTTTTATAATCTCATACCACTTATCTTCGATTTCGAGTCCACTATCACTAAATCCGCGTGCAGGAGAAGCAACAAGTGCAATAATATAATCTGGATTTTCATTTATCAAACTTTTATGTACAGATTTATGCCACAAATCTTCACATACCACCATAGATATTTTTCCATGACTGCTAGAAAAACTCTCAAAAATACTACCTGCTTTGAAATATCTAGCCTCTTCAAACATCCCGTAATTAGGGAGATGAACCTTATCGTGTTTTGACAAAAGTTGACCTTTTGAGAAGTAGAGTGCAGAGTTTCTAAAACTATTTTCATCTCTAATGGCAGCACCGATTGCAATATCTGTATGTATGCTTAAATCTTTTAAAACATCCAGCTCACTTATATGCCAAGCGTCTTCATAGAGCTTGTCTTGAAGCAGATAGCCACTTAAAGAGAGCTCAGCAAACACAATTAAATCAGTTTCATTTTTACATGTATTAATTATTGAAACTACATCTTCTAAATTGGAACGATTTAATTTCGGTGATGTCTGAGCTAATGTTATTCTCATCTTATTTGCAGATTTGCTCTACAACTTCAATTAGAGATTTCATATCTGAGATATTGTAAGTCTCCAAATTTGGCGCAATTCTCTTATTTAAACCTTTAAGAGTAGCCCCATTTCCAAACTCGATTGCAATATCAACGCTATCTGCTATTGCAAGGATTGACTGCTTATATTTGACTGGTTTTACCAACTGTTCGGTTAAAAGTTCAACAGCCTCTTTTTTAGTTGCATATGGTGCTGTTGTTACGTTTGAGATTATTGGAGCTTCAAAATTCTCTTCAATCATCCCTTCCATCAAACTCTTAAGCGGAACTTGTGCCGCAGATAAGAGCTCACAATGGCTAGCAACCGACATATTAAGCAGAAGTGCTCTTTTTGCACCTGCATCTTTGAATGTCTGCTCTAACGATGCCAAATCAGCTCTCATCCCAGCAACAACCAACTGTCCGTCTTGGTTATAATTTGCCGGCCAAACTTTTTTTCCATCTTGAAGAGCATCTGAACATATCTTCTCAACGCTCTCATCATCAAGCCCCATAACAACCATCATGCCGGCTTCAATATCAGTGCATGCATCCTGCATAAGCTGACCGCGTCTGTGGACCAGCTCAACCGCATCTACATAATTTATTGCGCCGCTTGCGCAAAGAGCAGAAAATTCTCCCAATGAGTGACCTAAAAATAGCTCAGCTTTTAAATCAGGACACTTTTCCTTAAATAGACGATAGGCTATCATTTGAACCAAAAGTATTGCCGGCTGCGTATATGCTGTTTGATTTAAGAGGTCATGCTCGCCAAAAATCAACTCATCAAATTTTAATCCAACTCTTTTGCCAGCCTCTTCGAACATCTCTTTTGCCAACTCTGAGTTATCGTAAAAATCTTTTCCCATTCCTGTTGCTTGAGAACCTTGACCTGCAAAAATTATTGCTATTTTTTTCATTTTCATCCTTTTATAAATACTTACTATTATCAGCTATTTTTTTTCTAAGTGTATTTCTATTTAAACCAAGTTTATCAGATAGCTGCAACTGCGACTTGAATCTTTGAAGCCCTGCCCTAACAAGCGGTACTTCATATAGATGCAAAAAGTTTTTATAATCATTGTTAGAACCCAATTTTTCAACAAGGTAATTTTCAATAATTTCAATCAACTCATTTTCACTTACATTTTGTAAAAGATAATTTATCATAACCTGTTTTCTTAAGGAGTTAGAGTTTTGGCTTAAATCAGGTTTAAAATTTTTAACCTTAAACTCATCTTTTGGGCCAAATAAAAGGGACGCCTCTTTTGCAAATTTTTCTACTAATTGCTTAACATCTTCGGGTCTCTCTTGTAGAGATGGTATATCAAGCTTAATACTAAAAATTTTATCAGCAACTTCATTATAATATGAGTTCTTAGCAGTAGCAATAACCCTTATGTTATTAGCACTAATAATATCTAATACTTTTTTTGTGTTTGGTAAATTTTCTAAATTAGTGATTATTACGCTATTGACACTCTCAAGAGTTGCCAATATTTCATCATAATTAGATGCATCAAGCATTGGGGCATTTGGAAGCATATAGCGAGCTAAACTTTTCTTTCCAACTCCAACCTCTCCAGTGATGAGAGCGTTGACACTTAATGTTTTTAAAAGAGTAGCTGTCTTAAAAGCTTGTGCCGAAGAGGCAGAAGCTGTTATATAGTTAGCATCCACAACCCGAGCCACCACCAGTGCCACAACAGTCATCATGTTGGTTCTCTACGGGAATACCGCTCATTGCTTCCTCGGCAGACGCTTCTCTAATATTATTAATAGAGACAATAAAAGATAAATCTTTTCCCGCTAAAGGGTGGTTAAAATCAATAATAACGTTCTCATCACCTATCTCTTTTACAATAACCTGAACGGTTCCACCATCTTCACCTTGTCCATAAAGAGCCATACCAACCTCTAAATCAATTCCCGCGAATTGATCTTTTGGAACTTCTTGCTTAGCTTCTTCTTCATACTCGCCATATGCATCTTCAGCTTTTACAAGAACTTCTGCTTTTTCACCGATTGACATGTTAGCTATTGCGTTTTCTAATCCTGGAATAATCTGACCTTTTCCAAACATAAATACAAGTGGCATACCGCCAACATTGCTATCTACAACTTTTTCTCCGTCACTAACTTCATACTCTATTGATACGATTTGATTTTCTTCTATTGCCATATTGGGTGCCTTTTATTTTTTGAGATTTTATCATAATAACGGTATTAACTACAAATAAGTTAATATTTACTACTTCATTGAACTTAATTTCTTTTTTGCAGTTTCTGAATGAGTGCTATCTGGAAATTGTGTAATTATTGCATCATAAAAAACTTTAGCATTTGTCTTATCGCCCGACTTCTCCATAGAAACTGCAGTATGAAGCATCAATGTAGGCATATAGCTAGCTTTGTTATGAAGCGTTGCACTTTTTTTAAAATATGCTACTGCGTCAGAATAATTTTTTCTATAATATTCTATCTCTCCTACCATGTAGTGAGCATTAGCAGGTTTATAATTTTTTTCAATAAGCTGTTTATAATACTCTAAAGATTCGCCATAAAGCTTTTTATCGTAAAGCTCTTTAGCTTTTGTTTCGATATCTGAATCTGACATATCACTGTTTTGTGATTTTTTTTGCTTTGTACTACTTTTGGGATCTTTAACTTTATTTATATTATTTACAAATGAGTTAAATTCCTCTTTTGTAACATAAGATGTATTTATTGAATCAATAAGTTTTGATATCTCGCTTATCTTAAGATTGATTTTTTCAATCTCTTTGCTGTTTATCTGAATAGATTCAGCAATTCTCTTATCATATTCACTATTGTTATTTTTTTCATCTTCTAATGATTTTAACTTTAGCTTATTTTCGCGAGTAGAAGAACTTATAGCTTCAATAACTGTTTGTAACCCATCAATTCTTTCTCTTAAAGAATCAACTTCATTAGCCTGATTGTTGCTTTTTACGACAACTTTACGAAGATCTTTTTTAGTTTCTAGCAGTGTTGCTTCTGTTGAAGTCAAACCATAAGGGTTTGGATTGTTTAAATCACCGGCACCGAACGCAGAAGGTTCGGCACTCATCAGGTGATAAGGTAAGATTACTGCCAATAAAGCAATTATTTTACTGTTGTTCATTAACTATGGTAGAAGCTTGAAATCAACTCTACGGTTTTGAGCCCAGCATTCTTTTGTTTTATCAGCACATGCAGGGTTGCTTTCGCCAAAACTTACCATTGAAATACGGCTAGTATCAACACCTTCTGCAATTAAAGCTTTCTTAACTGTATCAGCTCTCTTAAGTCCTAGTGCGAAGTTATACTCATCACTTCCCCACTCATCACAATTTCCTTCTAGTTTTACAAAAAACATTTTTGCCTTAGTGTTTACTACGCCAGCATCTGCTGATAGGTTACCTTGCATATCTGCTTTTATGTTAAACTTGTCAAAATCAAAATATATTGCTTTTAACTCTTTTTCTAATCTTGCCATTGCTTCGCTAGTAGACTCTGTGCTATCGCTTGCAACTGAACCATTGTTGTTTGATACTGTTTGAACAGGTTTACTGCTTACTTCTTGAGTAGCAGCACTATCTGTTGCTTCAACTTGAGGATCTTTATCTCCACATCCACTTAATACTAAAAGCGCTGTAAACACACTTGAAATTACTACTTTTTTCATCTTTTTCTACCTTAGGTTTATTTTAACGGAATTCTAGCATAATAATATTAAAATTTATTTATAAATTAAATATTACCAATCCATTGATTGAATTTTTCCATTTTTTAGTGGAAAAAGGTAATTTTTATTATGATTTAGCCTAATTATGCCTATCGAACTTTGAGATTGATAGTTCTTAATGAAAATTATAGCATCACCATCTACCGAAAATCTTGGGAATTCATTTACTCCGACTGCCGTAAGTCTTCTAATAAAATCTGTTTCCGTAGATACAAGATGTAAATTAAAAGTATTGTTACCGAACGCATCAGAGCTCTCTCTGGCTTTATATACTATATACTTTCCAAATACGCTGCATGCAGCATTACTTTTTCCATAGTGCACAACCTGCTCAACGCTGCCTGAGCTCATATTTAAAGAAAATATATTTGGGTAGCCTAAACGATCAGATACAAATGCTATTTTATCTTTTTCCATAAATTGAGCGCCTACATCGATGCCGCCGTAGTTTGTCAAAATTTTTGTATTTTTTGTTTTTACATCATAAATATAAATATCAGGCTGACCTTTTGGAGCCATGGTAAGTAAAAGTTTGCTGCCGTCTTCATTTACGTCAGAACATATCATCATTCCATCAGAAGACATCATAACCTGACTTTTTCCTGTTTTTGTATCAACATATTTCAGCGTTGGCTTTTTCCCATCTAAAGAACTATAATAAAATGCGCTCTGCTCTTTATTTGCCCATTTTGGAAATACATTAAAACCGCCTTTAACAACAACGTACTGATAGGTTAAAGTATAGTCAGAAACTACTAGTTCACTCTTTTGGGAATCAGTCATTTTAGAAAATATAACTTTTCGCTTCATCCATTCAACCGGCGATTCACCCATAAATTCATTTATGTCAAATGCTATTGTGTGTGCAACGAACATGTAGATATCAGAAGTTTTGACTTTATAGTTTTTAGTAAGTACTACATCATCTTTGCTTATTATTTTAATCTCTACATTTAATGCACGGCTGTTATCTTCACTTAGTTTATATCTAAGAACATAATTCATATCTTTATTTTCAACCAATACACTGCCGGCGTCATACTGGGCTGTTCGATGATTTCTATCAACGTTAAATATTGAGAGTACATTTAAATCAGCTACAAGGGCTTTGAAAAATTTACTTTTAAATGTTTGGTCATAGCTAACAGACGAATCTTCTACTGCTATACTTGGGAGACTGTCTGCTTTTTTTACAACATCTATCGTAGCATCATTTGCAAAAAGGGATACAATGACTAATAAAATTGAAATAATTATTTTCAAGTTTACTCCTGTGAAATTAAATTTATTACATATGTACCTGATTTATTACCAGGATTTTTAGGAAAAAGAACTTTCTCAAGCCTTTTCTTTATCTTATCGCATTCGCTATTAAAAGCGGCATTGTCCGAATAGGTTAAAATTCTAAAGTCTACAACTTTCCCAAACGCATTAAGCTCGATAACAGCTTTAACAACCCTATTTTGAGTATTTTCCGGTGGCGTGAAATGCTCATAAACTAAAGCCTGAATGTTAGCTAAATATTCATTTACTTCGCTACCCGTAGAGCTTTTAGACTCTTTTTCTGATTTATTTTCTGTATTTATTTTTTGAGCTTTGCTAGCTGCCGATTCGACTTTAGTAACATCTGATTTTGCGCTTTTTTTAGAGAGTTCTTGAGCGACTCTCTTGTCTTCATTTTCTATAACTTTTTCTTCTGTTTTTTTAATAGTCTTAGTTTTTACTTCACTAAACAAGTTATCTATGTTTATCTCTTTTTTTTCTGTTTTAGTTACTGTCTCTTTTTGAGGTTCCTCTTCAACAGGTTTTTCTTCCTCTTTTTTTTCTATCGGTTTATCAACTGTTTTTTTCACATCGCTTGATTTAACATTTGCCATATCTACCGAGACTGATATGAAATCATCTTTTTTCAGTGCATAGCTTTTTACATCGTCTGATGAAATAATAGCTATGAGAAAAATCGCTGAAAAAAATGTAAAAAGAGATAGTGATATAAAACCACTAATGTAAAAATAAGAGTTTTTATTATCCATCAGTAGCTAGTGAAACCTCAATAAAACCAGCCTGCTTTACAGCCGCAAGAACAGACATAACTGCACCATAGTCTAAGCTTTTATCAGCGCTGATAAGTACGGTTGCTTTTAAATCCAATTTTTTAGAGTATAGAAAAAAATTATCTAAAAATGCATTAAATTCAAAATTATCTTTATTTACTTTTAAATTTTTCTCTTTATCTATTGTTATGTGAACAGGTGGAATTTTTGAAAGTGATTTTGTTTTCGAGCTTTGAGGCAGATTTATCTTCTCCTCATATATCATAGTTGGTGCAATTACCATCATAATTGCTAAAAGAACCAACATAACGTCTACAAGAGGCGTAATGTTTAGTTCAGGTTTTTCATCCCAGTCATAAGCCATTTTTTTACGCTTTTCTAGCTATTATTGCATCGCTTTGCATCTCAATAAAGCTAATAAGTTCAAATGATTTTCTTTTGAGTATTTGATGATACGTGTATGCAAAAATCGCAACAAAAATACCAGCAGCAGTTGCTATCAATGCATCAGAAACACCGCCTGCAACCAACGACATACCGCCACTGCTTTGTCCAATATTACTAAATGTGTCCAGAATTGAAACTACAGTTCCAAACAGACCTATAAAAGGGGTAGTTGACGCAAATATTGATAGTACTGAGAGACCTTTTGTCGCATCTTTTGTTGCCGCCAATAAAGCCAAAGACAATATATCTTTGTTAACATTTGAACTTGCTTTTAAAAAACTGCTTAAAAAAGATTGTGGGCTTACGTTAGATGCTCCCATAAGTACGCTCTCAAGAGATCTGCTCTCAATTTCAAGCCAATTGTTTATAGAAAAATATCTGTAGAAGAAAACCCAGTTTAGCACTATAAAATAGAGTGCTAAAAGAGCTAAAACACCCAGCGTGACTGGATGGCTTTTTATATAAAAATCAAGTAATTCGTTAATCATCTGTTTATATTAAATTCTGAGCTGCTAACTCAAGTCTTGCAGTAACGGAAGCTATTGCAGGATTGTTGTCTTTAATAGATTCAATAAGTTCTTTAGCATTCTCAAGTGCTTTTGCAACAGCGCTTTCACTATCTCCGCGAATTGCGACAGCACCCTCGACCAATACAATTACTTTCTTCTCATCAACCTGAACTACGCCCCAGTTAATAAGAATTGATTCGACTGATTTATCCTCTTTCTCAATGTCAATTACACCTGCTTCAAGCAGAGTAGTTAAACAAGAGTGTTCTGCTAGAACGCCAAACTCGCCCTCTTCACCTGGAAGAGTTACGCTAAGGGCTTCACCATTATAGATTACGCCGTTAGGAGTCAGGATTTCAAGTTTTAACTTTTCCATGTCAGTCCTTTATGAATTACTTCATTTTTTCAGCTTTTTCAATTGCCTCATCTATACCACCAACCATGTAGAAAGAACCTTCTGGCATATGGTCACATTCACCACTAAGAATCATTTTGAAACCCTTAATAGTATCCGCTAAAGAAACGTATTTTCCAGGTGAACCTGTAAATACTTCGGCAACGAAAAATGGTTGTGATAAGAATTTCTCAATTTTACGAGCTCTCTCTACAACATTTTTATCATCTTCTGAAAGTTCATCCATACCAAGAATTGCAATAATATCTTGTAAATCTTTGTACTTTTGAAGCGTTTGTTGAACACCGCGAGCAACACCATAGTGCTCCTCACCTAAAATTTGCGGATCAAGTAATCTTGAAGATGAATCCAATGGATCAACTGCAGGATAGATACCTTTTTCAGCAATTTTACGGTTAAGAACTGTTGTTGCATCTAAGTGAGCAAAAACAGAAGCAGGAGCCGGGTCAGTCAAGTCATCCGCTGGTACATAAACAGCTTGAACAGAAGTAATTGAACCATTTTTAGTTGACGTAATTCTATCTTGTAATGCACCCATTTCACGAGCTAGAGTCGGTTGATAACCAACAGCTGAAGGGATACGACCAAGAAGAGCAGACATCTCTGAACCTGATTGAGCAAAACGGAAGATATTGTCAACGAACATCAATACATCAAGCTTCATCTCATCTCTGAAATACTCAGCCATTGTAAGACCAGTTAGTGCAATACGGTTACGTGCTCCTGGGGGCTCACTCATTTGTCCGTAGCATAAGGCAACTTTGTCAAGTACGTTGGAGTCTTTCATCTCGTGGTAAAGGTCATTACCTTCACGAGTTCTCTCACCAACACCAGCAAATACAGATAAACCATCATGACCCATTGCAACGTTGTGAATAAGTTCCATAATAATAACTGTTTTACCAACACCGGCACCACCGAATAGACCAACTTTACCACCTTTTGAATATGGTGCTAGCAAGTCAACAACTTTGATACCTGTTTCAAACATCTCAGTTGTAGTTGACTGATCAACTAATTTTGGAGGCTGACGGTGAATTGACCAAGTTGGAGCATCTGTTATTTGTGCGCCATCATCAATTGTTTCACCGATTACATTGAAAATACGACCAAGTACTTTCTCTCCAACCGGAACCATAATAGGAGACCCTGTAGCAACAGCATCCATACCACGTACTAAACCTTCACTCATATCCATCGCGATCGTTCTAACACGACCATCACCCAAGTGAGCTGCAACTTCAAGTACTAAACGAGTTTGAGCACCCTCTAAATTTATTTTAACTTCGATTGCTTCATTAATTATTGGGAGATAACCATCAAAATCAACATCAACAATCGGACCCATAACCTGGCTTATTTTACCAATCATATTTTTCTCCATTATTTCATAGACTCCACACCACTTATAATCTCTATAAGTTCAGTTGTAATAGCGGCTTGTCTTGCTTTATTAAATTGAACTTTTAGTGTCTTAACCATATCTTTAGCATTGTTAGTTGCCGTATCCATAGCCTGCATTCTTGCACTATGTTCTGCTGCAACTGAATCAATCAAAGAATAGTACATTGCATATTGAACATATCTATTTATTAAAGAATTCAACATCTTTTCTTCATCTTGAGCTTCAATCTCAATCATTGATTTTTCTATTTCATCACATTCAAACTGGCTTGCATCAACAGGTAATAGTTTATTTACATGTAACTCTTGAGTTATCATATTTTTATAACCATTGTATACAAGATAAAGAGCATCAACTTTTCCATCTTTAAAATCTTCTATTGAAGATAAAATGAACTCGTCAGATCTCTCTTTGTCAGGCTTTGAACTAAGATTTGCAACTGAATCAAAAAGTTCAACTTCATTGTATTTAAAAAATTCAATACCTTTTTTACCGATTCCGCGTAAACGTACTTTTACATTTTTTGCTTTATGTTCCGCTAATAGTTTTTTAACAGCTTTAATAGTTTGAATATTAAACCCGCCACATAAACCTTTATCGGCAGTTACAAAAATAATGTCAACCGTTTTTGGATCTTCAATCTCTACAAAACAACGATTGTCAAGTCCACCAACTTTGTTGCATTTAATACGTCCAGCAATTTCGGCAATTACCTGATTCATTTTTGCAGCATAAAGACGAGAGCGTTTTGCAAGCTCCTCTGCACGACGAAGTTTTGCAGTAGATACAAGCTTCATTGCGCGAGTTGTCTTTTGAGTGTTAGAAACACTCTTAATCTGTCTTTGAATATCTTTCAAGTTTGCCATAAATTATCCTTACGCTACTATAAAGCTAGATTTGAACTCTTCAAGTGCTTTTTTCATCAATGCGCTAGTAGTATCATCTACCTTAGAAGTACTTCTAATGCTCTCAAAAATTTGAGGGTAAGATGCTTCAATAAACGGATACAACTCAGCTTCAAAACGAACTACATTTGATGGATTCATATCATCAAAGAAACCTTCGTTTCCAGCAAATATTATTAGAACTTGCTTTTCAACAGCAAGTGGAGAAAATGGCGGTTGTTTAAGAACTTCAACCATTCTTTGTCCACGCTCTAGCTGCTTGCGAGACGTCTCATCAAGGTCTGAAGCAAATTGTGCAAATGCTTGTAACTCACGATATTGTGCAAGGTCAAGTCTTAGCGTACCAGCAACTTGCTTAGTAGCCTTAATCTGAGCAGCACCGCCAACACGAGATACAGAAAGACCAACGTTAATAGCTGGACGAACGCCTGCGTTAAATAGTTCAGTCTCAAGGAAAATCTGACCGTCAGTAATAGAGATAACATTGGTAGGAATATACGCTGAAACGTCACCCGCTTGTGTTTCAATAATAGGAAGAGCGGTTAAAGAACCTGCACCTTTGTCATCAGAAACTTTTGCAGCTCTCTCTAAAAGACGAGAGTGGATATAGAAAACGTCACCAGGATATGCTTCACGACCCGGAGGGCGACGAAGAATCAGTGACATCTCGCGGTATGCAACTGCATGTTTACTTAAATCATCATATACAATTAGACCATGTCTAGCGCTGTCACGGAAATATTCACCCATAGTAACACCAGTATATGGAGCCAAGAATTGAAGTGCTGCCGCCTCAGACGCCGTAGCAGAAACAATAATAGTGTACTCTAGTGCACCATGATCTTCTAAACGACGAATAATTTGTGCAACAGTTGACTCTTTTTGACCAATAGCAACATAAATACAAATAACACCGTTACCTTTTTGATTGATAATAGCATCTAATGCGATTGTTGTTTTACCAGTTTGACGGTCACCGATGATAAGCTCTCTTTGACCTCTACCGATTGGAACAAGGGCATCAATTGCTTTAATACCTGTTGCTAACGGTTCATGAACAGATTTTCTACTCATAATACCAGGTGCTTTCTCTTCAACGAAACGAGTTTCAGTTGTCTCGATTGGACCTTTTCCGTCAATTGGCTCACCAAGTGCATTTACAACACGACCAAGCAGTGCATCTCCAACAGGAACACGAAGAAGACGACCTAGTCTTTTTACAGACATGCCCTCTTTTAACATTGATCCTGCTCCAAGAATAACAACACCTACAGTGCTCTCCTCAAGGTTCATAACCAAACCTCTAGTTCCCTCTTCGAACTCTACCATCTCACCAGCCATAACATTGCTAAGTCCGTAAACTTGCGCAACGCCGTCAGCATATGAAACGATTTTGCCTGTCTCATTGATATCAACACTTAGTTCAAAGTTGTCGATACGCTCTTTAATTATTGAGCTGATTTCATCAGCTTGAATTTTTACTACCACTACACATCTCCTCTCATGAAGTTAAATTGCTTTTATAATATGTTCTATCATTTGGTTGTTGATTCTTGATTTTGAAAAACTTATCTCTACACCAAGATCTTCAACATCTACTTTTATACCGTTAAAGTTATCTTTTACAAACTTTAATGATATCTTAGAATCAAATCTACTGCCTAATCCGTTGCCCAAATCTTCTATAACTTTTGAATTAATATCGCTATCGCTATACACAATTCCATTATAGATTTTAGTTGTTTTTGCGATATCTTTTCTCATTACTTCTGCTATTGCAGGAATAATATTAATACGATTATGTTCAGCAAGCAATTTAATTAAATTTTCAACATCTTTATAACCTGCCGACTTAACAGCTGCCAATAAGATTTCTGATTTCTGATTTTTACTTACATCTGGATTGTTAATAATTTGATTAAATTTCTCATTATTAAACGCTTCTGCCAAAACAGAAAATATCAAAGCTATATTTTGCATTGATTCTGCATTAGATCTCTGTTTAATAGCCTTGAGATATCTTTTTGCAATTAACTCTTCCATCTATGCCACCTTCTTTAAGATAACATTAGCCATAGCCTCTTTGTCAAAAGAATCATCACTTTGACTTAATACTTCTTTTAGTGTGTTTTCAACAACACTACGAACCATTTTTCTCTGCTCAAATTCAACAAGTACAGCCTGTTGCTTTACCAATATCTCTATATCTGCATCACATTGAGTCATAATGCTATCATTGATTAGTTTATTCTCTTTTTTAGAATTAACCGCTAAATCTGCTGCAAATTTTTCAGCTGCAGTTACTTTAGCGAGTGCATCTTTTTTTAAAGAAACAGACTCTTTTAACTTATCTTGCACTTTTTTCATTTCATCAGCGATTGACTGACTTCTTGATGCAAAATAATTCTTTACCGGCTCAGCAACAAGATACCAAACTAGCCCAGCAAACAGTAAAAAGTTAACTGTTCTTTGCACTATATCAGTACCTGCATTTTCTGCATTACCACTAGATGCCAATGCATATGTTGATATCATTAGCATAAATACTAAAATTCTACTCACATCACATCCTTATATTTGACTAAATTTAGCTTTTACAGCTTCTTTAAACAGTGGGATTTGTGATTTTAAATCACTTGCCAACTGCTCGCGGGCATGAGCGAGTGACTGCTCATACTCTAAATACTGACTAGCTAATTCAGCACGTTTTGCTTCTAATTTACTCTCTGCCAACTCTCTAGCATCCGCAATAACTTTCTCTCTCAGGGCCGAAGCTTCCAATTTAGCATTTGCAATTATTGATTGCGCTTTTGATTCAAGTTCATTGATTTCATCATCGTTGGAACCTACTTTTTCTAGGTCTTTTTTGATGTCCTCATCCCTTTTACTCATGTAAGCAAACAACGGATTGTAAAGCCAACTGTTTAGAACGGCGATAAGAGTAAGAAACACGATTAATGTAGCTACAAGTAGTATCGGATTTATATCTAACATAGCACCTCCTAAAAGTTGCGTGATTATACTACTTTAAAATTAAAAGAATTGTTAAAGAAAGATAAAATTTAAAAATTTATTACTTTTTGAGTATTATTTTTGAAGATAAGTTAAAAATTTGTTTATCTGATTTTCATTATCAAATTCTATTGTTAAACTTTTATTAGAATTCTTAATTTTAAATCCAAGTGCAGACAACTTTTCTCTAATCTCTTTAAAATCATATGAGATAGTCTCCGGTTTGCTATAAGATTCTGTCTTATTGTTCTTAATGCTTTTAATAGTAGCTTCAACTTCTCTAACACTTAATTTTTGTCCAACAATTGAGTTAACAATCAGCTGCTGCTGCTTTTCATCAAGCCCTACTAGAACTTTAGCATGCCCTGTGCTGATTTTCTTCTCTATTAGCGCTCTTTGTGTTTTTTGTGAAAGTTGCAAAAGTCTAATCGTATTTGTAATATGCGTTCTGCTTTTATGAATTTTAGTCGAGAGTTCATCTTGTGTAATATTGTGAAGTTTGATAAGCTCGCCGTAAGCATGTGCCAACTCAATCGAATTAAGTTCATCTCTTTGAATATTTTCAATCAAAGCAAACTGTCTCATCTTTTGTTCATCGCTATTTAAAACAATTGCACGGATTGTTTTTAGTTTTGCCAGTTTTGATGCACGAAGTCTTCTCTCTCCTGCAATAAGCACATAGCCGTCAATATCCTCTGTTACAATAATAGGCTGGATTAACCCATCGTTTTTTATTGATTCGCCTAGTTCATAAAGAGAACTTTCTTCAAAATGTTTTCTTGGTTGAAATGGATTTGGTCTTATATCTTTTAATGCAATCTCTATAATTGAATCTTTTTGAGAAACTTCATTTTCATAAGCCTCATCAATCTCGCCTAAAAGCTCGCCTAAACCTCTACCTAATTTTTGTGACTTCATACTTCCATAATCGCTTGTGCTAAATTTTGATATGCTATTGAACCGATTGATTTTACATCATACAATATTGCAGGTTTTCCAAATGATGGAGATTCCGCCAACTTTACATTTCTAGGAACTACTATAATCTCACCATCTGCATCTTTAAAAAGCTTGCTGTTAAAATGTTGTTTTAAATCTGCAAAAACCTGCTTTGATAAATTATTTTGAGCGCTGAACATTGTCGGTAAAAAACCCTTTATAATCAACTTCTGATTGATTGATTTTCTAACCAATTTTACTGTATTCAAAAGCTGCGCAAGACCTTCAAGCGCAAAAAACTCACACTGTATAGGAATGATTACCGAGTTTGAAGCAGAGAGAGCGTTTATTGTCATAGGTCCAAGAGCAGGAGGAGAATCTATGATAATATAATCGTAATCTTTTAAAACACTTGCTATTGCCTTTTTTAAAAGAAGCTCACGGCCTTTTGAGTTCTCCGCATCATAATACTCTTTCTCTATTCCGACAAGCCCAATATTTGAGGGCGCAAGATGAAGAGTCGGAAGTTCTGACTTTAAAATAATATCTTTTAGCTTCTTCGTCCCGATTAGAACATGATAAATATTGAACTCATAATCATTTCTGTGAAAGCCTAGCGACGTAGTGGCATTTGCCTGTGGATCCGAGTCAATAAGAAGCACTTTTTTTTCTGCAACTGCAAGTGAAGCAGCTAAATTTACGGCAGTAGTTGTTTTACCGACTCCACCCTTTTGATTTGCAATTACAATGACTTCACTCATCTTAGACTGTACATCCTCTCACCGTTTATTACAATAGAGCCGTCACTGCAAAGTGAAGCATCCCCTAAAGAAATTATTAAATTTTTATTGTGTGTATAAAAGTTTTGATTCTTGTAAAATTCTATCTTATATTTACTAAAAACCTGCTTCCATAAATTTATTTTTTTAATATTATTAAAATATCTCTCTATCAGTTTGTCTCTATCTACGGCGACATCAAGCTTGCCAAAACCAAGAGGCGCCTCTGCTATATTTAACCCGACTCCGCAGACGAGGGTGTCTTTTACCAAATTTGTAATCATACCACCGATTTTTTTGTCACCTATGTAAAAATCATTCGGCCACTTTAGCCAGATGGCAGAATCAAATTCAGACAATGTCTCTTTTAAAATATAAGAAAAATATATAGAAGCAGATTCTAGCTTAAGGTCTTTTGGGAGTTCATTTAAAGGAGTTGCAAAAGATAAAAAAAGATTATTTCTTACACCGTTCCAAGAGTTTCCCCTGCTGCCAATGCCGTCTGTTTGAGAATCTGCAACAACAGCACAAGGCAGAGATATTTTACCCTCTTGTATCAGCTCTTTTAGATATTTTTGAGTTGAGTCAACGCTATCAAGATAGATTATCTGCAATGCCTAATCTTTTTCCATTTATATAAGATAGAACATCCATCTCATTTTTTGATTCTGGCTGAACTCTGTAAACTTTTACACTTCCATTTTTACATCCGACTATAATAGAATCTTTTTCTACATGTAAAATTTTTCCGCTCTCATTTTGGCTCTCTTTTTCTGCCAGCTCTATCTTTTTTAATTTCAATCCTGATTTCAGATAAATTCCCGGCCAAGGCGTAAATGCACGGTATTTATTAAAGAGACTCTGCGCGTCTTCAAACGCTACTTCGCCCTCTTGTTTTGTTATCTTTGTACAGTGTGAAGATGCAGAGTTATCCTGTTTAACCGGAGTATATGAGTTGAAATTTTCCAACACATCGATACTCAGCTCACATGCCACGTCCGTAAGCCTCTCAAAGAGTGATTCTGCCATCTCGCTATCATTCACATCAATCTCTTTGATTTTTATAATATCTCCGGTGTCAAGACCCTCATCCATAAGCATAGCAGTAACACCTGTTTTAGTATCTCCGTTTAAGAGAGTCTGCTGAATCGGACTTGCTCCTCTGTAGTGCGGCAATATAGAAGCATGAAGATTTATACACGGAGCGTGGCTTAAAATCTCTTTTGGCAATATCTGTCCATAAGCCGCCACAACGATGTAGTCGCACTCGATTTTTTTAAGCTCTGCAACAACATCTGATTCTCTAAGTCTGCTTGGCTGATAAATGGCAATGTTATTTTGAAGTGCGATTGTTTTTACAATCGGAGGAGTCAGGACTTTTTTTCGCCCTACCGGTTTGTCGGGCTGCGTATAAACTGCTACTACTTCCATATCTTTGTTATTAATAATTTTTTCTAAAATACGTCCCGCATAATCAGGCGTTCCCATGAAGATAATCTTCATTAAGCACCTCTTGTAAAAAGAGTTCCGCCTGCATGTTTGCCCTCAAGCATTAAACTTTTTATGTCACTCAAATCATATCCGCTTGTCAGTACCATATCAATGTTGTGTGACAAAAGATAGCTGGCCGCTTTTAGTTTTGTCAAAATTCCGCCTGTTGCAAAAGCGCCGTGAGGAGTCGCCTCTTTCTCAAGTTCATCTGCATCTATAGAATTTACAATTTTTAATATTTTTGCATCGATAAATTTTCTCGGGTCTTTGTCATAGTAAGCGTCTATGTCGGATAAGATAATAAGCAAATTGGAATCGGTATGTTTTGCAACGTAGGCTGAGAGCTGGTCGTTGTCTCCAACCACAAGCTCTTTTGTAGTAGTTGCATCATTTTCATTGATAATCGGAATAACTCCATTTGAGAGAAGCGTATTGATGGTATCTTTTATCTTTTTGCTCTCATCATCATCATTGAAATTTGCAGCCGTTACCAATACCTGCGCCGTCAAGATATTGCTTGTTGCAAACTTCTTTGCATATTTTCTCATAAGTATCGGCTGACCAATTGAAGCAAGTGCCTGTTTGTTTTGCAATATGCTTCTATCTAACTTCAACTCTGTATATCCAGCCGCCACTGCACCAGATGAAACTAAAATAACTTCATTTGTTTTTCTAAGCTCGCATAAAAAATCAACCAAAACTCTCATACGCCCGAGTGCTATTGCATCATTCTCACTTAATACGGCACTTCCAACTTTTACAACTACTCTTCTCATATCTTCATCTCTAAATTAAAAATTTATTATTTACTATAAACTCTGTTTGTTTGTACAAGATTAAATAGTGCATGCTTCAAACCATCGATATTTTTATGCGTAGCTGAAGATATCGGTGCAACGAAATATGGAAGAGTTTTGTCATATCCAAGCGTCTCATCTGAACTGTTTTGAACAAAATATGGAAGCGAATCATCAAAACCTATCTCGCTGTTTTTATTTGCTTTTACTCCGATTATTTCCATAAATCCATTTACCAGATCGTTTATCTCATCCTGTGGAACAATATCTACTCTTGTCAGAGCAATAGCATAGCTGCTGTGAGCCAATGTTTCCGAGAATGCAGCTACTTCAGCTTTTAGCGTCTCTATCTGCTCTTTTAAATCTCTGTATGATGCTAAATCAACCATAAACAGAAGGATTTTTGTTCTCTCGATATGTCTTAAAAATTGAATTCCAAGACCTTTGCCCTCATGCGCTCCGCCGATAATACCGGGAATGTCAGCCATAATAAATGATTCAAAATCACCAATATTTACCTGACCTAGTTTTGGAGTAAGCGTTGTAAACTCATAGTTCGCAATTTCAGGACGTGCATTTGAAACAGTTGATATAAGAGTTGATTTCCCTACATTTGGAAAACCTACCAGACCGACATCGGCTATAAGCTTGAGGTCTAACTTGATTGTTCTAGTTTCACCCTTCTCACCCGGCTGCGCATAAGTAGGTCGCTGATTTGTAGAAGATTTAAAGTGGGTATTGCCTAGTCCGCCTTTTCCGCCGGTAATAAACAACTCCTCCTGTCCATCTTTTAACATGTCAAATAAAACTTCTCCGCTTTCTGCGTCGATTATTTGAGTGCCTGGCGGTACGATAATAACCTTTTTAGAACCGGATTTTCCAGCCATATTTGAGCTTTCACCCTGAGCTCCATTATCTGCTTTTATGTGCATCTTCTTTTGAAAGTGAGATAGTGTATGCGTGTTGTTATCACATTTAAACCAGATATCTCCGCCTTTTCCGCCATCTCCGCCATTTGGACCACCGTTAATAACAAATTTTTCACGACGAAATGAAACACAACCTTGACCACCTTTTCCTGAAGAGACTGTGAGTTCTACGCTATCTGTAAACAAGTGCTTTCCTTTTAATTTTTCTTTAGCTAATATCTAGCTATTATCGATAGTAAATTCGACATTTAAATACTCAAAAATCAACTATAACAAAAAAGTAAATTGTTGAATATTTTAACTGTTGTAGATACAAAACCTAATGGTTGAAGTAGAAATATTTGGGCATATGCCCAAATATAGTAGAATTACGCAGCAGGAATAATTGAAACTTGTTGACGTTTTTTATCTTTTCTATGAAATAAAACAGTACCTTCAACAAGAGCAAAAATTGTATGGTCTTTTCCCATACCAACATTTTTACCTGGGTGAACTTTAGTTCCTCTTTGGCGAATAATGATGTTACCAGCTATTACAGCCTCTCCACCATACTTTTTTACACCAAGTCTTCTACCAGCCGAGTCGCGATTATTCTGCGTACTACCTTGACCTTTTTTATGTGCCATCTTGAATCTCCTTAGTTAATTTACAGCTTATTACTAAGCTGCGATTTTTATAATACGAACGCGAGTAAAGTCTCTTCTAAAGCCTCTTTTAACTTTAGAGTCTTTACGACGACGTTTTTTGAATGTCATAACTTTTTTATCACGACCCTCGTTAATAACTTCAGCAGTTACAACAGCACCCTCAACAAAAGGCGCTCCCATTTTAAGTTCTCCTGCGTTAACAGCTAGAACTTCTTTAATTTCGATAGTAGCTTTAGGCTCTAGAGACATCTTATCCAATAACAGGATATCGCCCTCTTGAACTTTATACTGCTTGCCACCGTTTTTGATAATTGCGTACATGTACAATTCCTTAAAATCTTTAATAATTAATTCTCTTGAATATATCAAATATCATAAATTCAAAAGTATCATTTCTACAAAAAGTCTGGAATTGTATCTAACCAAGCTTTAAGTTTTGTTTAATTCTTAGCTTAAATTAAATATATCCATAATTTGAGTTAATTTTATCTTATTAATTTACTCAAGTTCTAATTGCATTAGATACATATCTTCCCCGTCAAGCACATCAAGTTCTGTGCTTTTACATGTAGGGCAGCAGTATTGTATCTTTTGCAAAATTGATTCATTTAAGCAGTTATTACACCTGATTAGTATTGGCTGAATATTGATTATTAACTCAGCTTCTTCACAAATTGTTTTTTCTTTAAATGTATCAAATGCAGTTTTCAAAAGCTCTGGCTCAACTCCGCTCATTACGCCTATTTTGATTACAACCTTGGTTACTTTTGTAGCTTTATTTTGTGCAGCATTCTCATCACATGAGTCTAAAAGAGACTGAACTATACTGTATTCATGCATCTGTATTCCTTGATTTTATTTCATAAAATAAAGGGAACCCCTTATTTATTATATAACGGCATCGGAAGTAATTCCGCTACCTACGCTAACGCTGAGTTTTACCAGCAAAGGCACTACACCTTCGACAGGAAGCCCATCGTACTAGTACGATTTCAATCTTTGTGGTGTCTGTATCGGACATACTTTATAAACGAACTCTTTTCTCAAAGAATGAAACGAGCTATCTTCATCCCAAAATTCTGGGTGCATTGTCTTTAACTCATTCTCTTTGCACTCATTTATAAATTCTCTGTTTCTTTGTAGAAAGTCTTCTTTTTCATATATAAAATCATCATACTCGTCTTGCGTTTTTACCAGTTTATTGGTGAAACTTCTTAATTTTTCAAAATAGTTCTCTTTTTCAAAGACCTCATCCACCATATTTATATCTTTTGCTTTAGAGGCATTTATTGGCATACAACGCTCCAGCAACTCTTTTGACTTAGCCTCGCCTACTCTTTTGGGCAGTGTAAATGTATGATACTCGCTTCCGCTAAGTCCCAAAGTTTTATAGTGAGGGTTTAAAACAACACTCTTACATGTAACAACATAATCACATGCCAAAGCCAGAAACACTCCGCCTGCTCCGGCATTTTTATGTAGAGATGCAACAGTGATTACGTCATCTGCGAATATGATTGATTTTATCAAATCATTCATGGCATTTATGTTGCTCCAGCCGTCCTCTCCCTGCTTTTTAGAATCTTCGAGTATATTTAGATGTATTCCATTACTGAAAAAATCCGCTCCGCCCATCAAAACAACGACTTTACAACTCTCTTTTAAATACTCAAACGCATATTTTAGCCTGATGCACTGCTCAGAATGCATAGCGCCATTGTGAAAGTTAAAGCACAGATATGCCACATCGCCGTCTTTATGCGAGCCTATCTCATAAAATGTTTTATAGCTCATGTCAAATATAAGAGGAACTCTATCCTCTTTAACGCCTTTGATTTTCTCTTTTAAGACATAAGTACACGGCAGTTTAAACTTTCCTACCTCTTGCATATGAGTTATCCATAAAGCCCCGTCAATAGTGCCGACACATACAGCACCGTCTCTTTTGGCGATTATCTCTTTTGGTTCTCCTCTTAACTTCTCCTCTTCCCAGGCACCGAAAAGATAACACTCTATTCCCAAAAACTCATCTTTTACGCCCGGAAAACTATCGCTTACATGTATCTTTTTTATTATCTCTTTTGTGCTATTTTTTTGCCAATCTATTGCCCTGTCATTTTGGCTCAGGTAATTATGCATCGGCATTTTTAGTTGAGGAGTGGGTTTGAACTCTTTATCGTCCAAATTTTTAAGCAGCTCTTTTAAGGCTTTTGAGGCGGCATCAGCAACTTCATTTCTGTATATAGAAGCCTTTGTCGCATCTCTCATCTCAAATCTTACTTCGGCGTATATATCTCCGCCGTCAAACTCTTCGTTTGCTTTAAGTATTACGACTCCCCACTCTTTTTTATCTTCCCTCAAAGCATGGTCGAGTGCATTATGTCCTCTGTCTCCTCTTATGCCGGGATGAAGTATAAAAGTGGGAGTTTTAAGAAATATCTCACATGGGAGATACTTTTTCAGGTAAGGGCAAAAGATGATATCTGGCTGAAACTCCAGAGCGCTCTGCATCATCGCCTCACTGCTTATGGCATACTGCACCGATACTGCATGATTCATATCTTGAAGCTCGCAAAAAACTCTTTGCGTAAGAGAGTTAAATGCAGATACGATAAGAAGTATTTTCATAGCTTTAGCAGATTCTAGGAAGTAACTCGCCGCTTGGCGTATCCAAAAATCTTGAAGTACCCCAACTGCTCTTTAAAACCACTTTTTTTAGATGAACATCCGTTACTTTGCCGATAACAGCCGCCTTTGAACAATTTTCAAAAGTTTTTAAAATCTCAACTGCTCTATCTGCATCATCATGATTTACAGCTAACACAAAAGTGCCTTCATTTGCCAAAGCGGTCGCTTCAAAACCGAGCATCTCACAAATGCCTTTTACCTCATCGCTAACGGGAATACTCTCCTCTTGCACTTCGATGCAGATATTTGACTGCCTCGACCACTCATTTAGCACAGCACTCACTCCGCCTCTAGTCGCATCTCTCATAGCCGTTATTTTTATGCCTGCATCCAAAAGAGCTTTTACCTGAGGATAAAGCGACTCACAATCACTCTGCAAAGAACTGCTCATCTCTATGCCTTCACGAGCTACAAAGATAGCCGCACCGTGACAGCCGATATCACGGTTTACGACAATGAGATCATCTTTTGTTATGTTGTTGGAGCTGATACCTTTTTTTAAAACTTCGCCGATTCCCGTAGTGTTTATAAAAATCTTATCGACACTTCCGCGAGGCACAACCTTGGTGTCTCCGCTTACAACCACCGCACCGTTAATTTCAAGCTCTTTTTTCATACTGCGAACAATCCGTTCCAGATCTCTCGTCTGAAAACCCTCTTCGATGATGACACTACATGTCAAATATTTCGGCTTCGCACCCATCATGGCAAGGTCGTTACATGTACCGCAAACTGCAAGCTTGCCTATGTCTGCACCCGCAAAAAACAGAGGCGAAACCGTAAAGCTGTCGGTTGAAAATGCCAACTCACCGTTATGGATAATAGCCGCATCTTCGCTTTTATCTAGGATGTCGTTTTTAAAAGCCTTGTAAAAAACATCTCTTATCAGCTCGTTGTTCTCTTCTCCGCCGTTTCCGCATGCTAATGTTATTGTTTTGTTCATACCAAATTCCCATATTTATAGTACGCCGCACATGCGCCCTCAGAGCTTACCATGCAACTCCCAATCGGTGAAGTCGGTTTACATGCAGTTCCAAATATCGTACACTCAGGAGGGCTAGCCATTCCTCTTAATATATCTCCGCAGATGCAGAGTTTGTGGTCTTCTATCTCGCCCAGGGGCAGAACATCTTTAAATATTATTTCAGCATCATAATCTTTGAACTCAGGTTTTAGTTTTAGTCCGCTTTTTGGGATATTGCCTAAACCTCGCCATTTGAACAGGTCTGTTTTTTCAAAATACTTGTTTACCAGCTCCTGTGCTTTGACGTTTCCGTCATAAGTTACAAGTCTTTTGTACTCCACTTCAAGAGAGCATCTGCCCTCTACAAACTGTTTTACTATCATGCTGATTGCCTGCATGACATCAACAGGCTCAAAACCCGAGACAACCACGGGACGATTATAATCACGCGGAAATTCTTCATAGATTTTACTTCCGCTTATAACACTTACATGTGAGGGTCCTAAAAATGCGTCTATTTTGTTGTTGTAACTATCTACATGTATATCTCTGGAATCTATCAGCTCTCTCATAACCTCAGGAACTGTTACATGGTTTATGTGAAAGAAGATATTTTTGATGTTCTGCTTTATTACCGCGTCAAGTAGTGCAGCACTCATCGGAGTAGTCGTCTCAAATCCTATGGCAAAAAAGATGATTTTTTTAGTCGGGTTCTCACGTGCGATTTTCAAACACTCAAGAGGAGAATATACAAAACGAACATCTGCGCCTTTGCTTCTTGCATCTTGAAGACTTCCGTTACTTCCCGGCACTTTTATCATATCGCCCAGAGTAACTAATATCACATCTTGAAGCATACTTAAGACATAAGCATGGTCGATTCTCTCTTTTGGCATGATGCAAACGGGACAGCCCGGACCGTGAATAAACTTGATGTTTGAAGGCAAAAGCTGAGGAAGACCGTACTTCATAATAGTATGAGTATGACCGCCGCAAACTTCCATAATGTTTATAGGATGCTCTAACTTTTTAGCATCTTTTTTTATGATTTTTGCATAAGCTTTTATGGTGTCTGCATCTCTAAAGTCATCATA
>JAURYA010000003.1 GCA_030654155.1 Sulfurimonas sp.
AGGATATTTTTAAAGCTGTAAAGCTCCTCTTCAAAAATCTTTACCTCTTTTTTGGAAGCAAAACCCTCTTTGTACCTGTTCAAAAACTCCAAGATATCTACATCTTGGCTCTTTTTGCCGTATATTGAGCGAAGTTCTATGTAAAACTCGTCACCAACACGCTTAAGCCTTGCCTCATTCTCTTTGGAATCCTGCTCGATAAACTTACATGTAGCATTTAGTTTTTCATACACTCTTGTTGAGCTAAACGGCTCGCCCATCGCAAAGTTGAAGTTTGATTTGGTGTCAAATCTCTTTAATATATTTGCAAAATTCTCATCGGGCAGAATAACCGCAATATTTTGAGGCTCATACCCTTTTTTTATAAAGTCATATATCTTCTTTTTGACAAATGCCGCCTGCAAAACAGACTCGCCAAAAGATTCACATGTTACATTTTTGTTCTCTATGATTCTCTCTTTTTGAAGTATATCTTTTGTGTTAAGAGAGATTTTATATCTATATCCCACTTCAAGCAAAATGCCCAACTCGAAGAGCTTTTTTTGCATTTTAGTGTTAAATCTGCTTGCACTAAAGATAATATCCACACTGCTAAATTCGCAGCATCTCTCTAAAAGGGAGAGTTCAAAATTTGTAAGATGCCCCTCTACATGCAGTTCAATATTTTTATGGCTTTTTACGTACTCTTCATTGAAACTGTAGAGTTTTGGCAGAAATATCTTATCAAGCACTCTTCGCTCGCTGCAGAGTTGCTCATATCTCGCGTAGAGC
The DNA here is from genome assembly GCA_030654155.1 of Sulfurimonas sp. Taxonomy (GTDB): domain Bacteria; phylum Campylobacterota; class Campylobacteria; order Campylobacterales; family Sulfurimonadaceae; genus Sulfurimonas. The sequence goes on from JAURYA010000003.1 coordinate 772, forward strand.
TCCACAAGTATGGCTATATGCTCCTCATACTCACCGTAGATGTCCGAGGTGCCGAGTGCTCTTATATCATACATCTCAGCGCTTAGCTCTTCAAAAAATCTGAATATATAGGATGAGTTTTTTGTAAATGTGAAGAAGTTTCGCTGGATTTGGAGGTTTTTAAAGTTTTTAAAATCACTTGCCTCAAGCAGAAGCAAAACTCTGCTGTCTTCATCTAGCGTTTTAAAATCTTTTACTATGCAGAGCTTTGAGATGAAGTCGCTCATAGTTGTGAAGTTTGGCAAAAATAGGGTAATTCCCTCTACTTTTAGTTGCTCATGACGCACGGCACGAGCTGATGGCAAGACTATTATAGAGTTATTCATAGGTTTATTATAACCTAATATTCTACTACTTCCATACCCCGTGTATCTGTTTTAATATTATAAAATCTATGAAGTTCGCCGACATTTACCTTTGCCATGACATCCCATCTTCCTTCCCCAGCAAGAGTGATGGAGTCAAAAGTATAAACGCCATCTTCAACCTTTGGATTGGTTAACTCTTGGTCAAACTTATGATTATTAGGTCGTGTCACTACAATTTTTATATCCGCGCTATTTACAGGATTTGAGTTTAAATCGCTTACTCTGTATTTTAAAACACCGTTTTGCGCTTTAAGCTCCTCTGGAATATACTCAATTTTATACTTTTTATTAAAAGCTATTTTAGCTTCTATTATCTGATTTGCCATATCGTCTGCTTCATGATAACCCATCATATAGGTATCACTCTTCTCAACAGGCAGTGTGTTTGCTACGATTATTGTCGCAACACATGCACCGAATATAAATATGATTGAAGCGCCTATTGCATATGGCCAGATTCTGCCGTTACTTAGATTCATTTTTCTCTCTTCTTCTGTATAGTTTTCTTTTAATGTACATAAATATACCATAAAGGATAAAACCATAGAACAACACTTTTACAACCATGATACTGGTCTGATTTGCGCTTCCGACGGCATTTTCAAGCACAACTCCCTTACTTGCGGCTACCTGTTCGGCAATATCCGCATAGCCGTTAAACATTGAGCCTGAGTATTTGCCTAAAACCTCACCCTCTTTAGCCTTTTGAGACAAAAGAGGAATAATAGTCCCACCGTAGCTGCTTACTATCTCTTTAAAGGAGTCGAAGCCATCACTATAAAAGAGCGCCATGGTAAACGCTTGAACAGGTGAAGCAACCGGACTTAATATCTGTTTTTTGTCAAAATATTCATATAAAGATGCTGGATTTGCCAGAATATCTACCTTGGAGTCCATCTCAGAAAATGTAAGCAGGATTGTAGAGGAGTTAAAATCTTTCATCAGCTCTTTCTCATACTCTACGATATTCATCTTGTTTGGCAACTCTTTAAGCATTACAAGCCTTAAGGATATTCCTGTTTTCTGATGGAGCTCAGAGCCCAATTTTTCAACTTCTGCACTGAATGCCGGATTGAAGATCAGCTCATCTTTATATAAATATTGTGCCGATAGGGAAACATTAAAAAAAAGTGTGATGATGAGGGCCAAAAGCCCTCTTGAAAACTTCAATGAAATTTCCTAACCGATGTAAAGATGATTTGGCGTTAAAACCGCATAAAGTGTATAAAGAGCCATCAATACCAAGCCCCATGAAATAATTTTTTCCATTCTATACCCCTCTACTTTACATCAACAACATGATCGGCTTGTTTTGAGCCAATCATTTTAATAGATGTTTCATCTTTAATATCGTAAAAGTTTGATGCATTTGTGTTTTGCACATTCATATTCCAAATTGTAAGAGCAACCAAAATAACCAAAAGCAAAACAGTTGCAATCAACATGCCAGTTATACCATCAAGAGAAAATACGCTTCTATTTTCATTCATACCTGACTCCTTATTTACTTATGTTAGTGATGTATGCACCAACAGCTTCTTTTTGTTTATCGTTAAGTCTCTCAAACTTAGGCATAACACCAATAGAGCCTTTTTTACCATGAGTAAGAACAGTGCTAACAAGCGCAGGCGTATATGCTGCGATGTTTGGCGCAACAAACTCCATACCTTTGCCGTCTGCTCCGTGACACATAGAACATGCACCTGCAAAAATATCAGCACCCTCTCCGCTCATACCGTTTGCCACATAGGCGGAAACAGTATCAATCTCTGCATCTGTGATTAAAGCGCCTGTATTCGCATTGAAAAGACCGCTTCTGTCAGGCATCGGTGTCTCCATTCCCATCAGCTTGTTGTTTGAACCTTTTTCAAGCACATGTTTAACAGAAGCCGCGTCTATTCTTTTGTTTAGGTTAGCTGCCTTGCCGTCAATACCGTCAGCATTGATTCCGTGACAAACTTTACACTCAGCTAAAAATAGTGATTCGCCCATCTCGACCAATCTATCGCCTGTAATATCTTTATATTGCGCTTCAAATTTAGCATTATGAACTGTAACATCTTCATTATACTCACCGATTTGTGAATATGCATTTACAGGATAACCTATCGTCCAATACCACATACCCCATACCATTGTAAGCAAAAACATAACAGCCCAACCAGTCGGAACGCTATTTTTATACTCGCCTATTCCATCCCAATTTTCATCGACAAGTTCACCGGTTGCACTATCTATCTGCATTTGACGAACATATTTAATTACAACAAAAACTGTAATTATAACTAGCGCAACTGCTCCCGTAATCGCAAGCATATTGACAATATCATCATTTAAACCACCTTTTGAGCCACCGACAGACAAGTATGTCAGTATTAACATCAAAGCAGTAAAGATAATTCCCCCAAGATAAAGCTTATTCATATATCTCTCCTATTTCTCTTTGCACCCTCAAGGGGTACCTAGTCATCAGACTTAGGTGATACCGGAGTATCATCTATATCATCTTTAAGTGCCATATCGCTATAACTCTCATAGTCAACCCCGTCAACATCTTTCTTCGTGCTATATAAGTGGTATATATACCCATACAACGCAACCACAAGAAGTATAGTTAATGTAAAGTATCCATAAGCCTGAAGTTCTGCAATATCCACCCTAAACCTCTACTTAAGACTATTCAAATATGCAATTAATGCAACTATCTCAGGAATCTCGCCACGAGCAACAGCATCTTTGACATCTTGATCTTTCATATCTGCTGCGATTACTTTCGCCTCTTCCAAAGCGATTGTATTTGCTTCAGCAACACTATTTCCCAATTTCACAACAGCAGTAGAACCATCTTTCATAGGCACCGGCTGGTTGTAAGGAACTGAAAAGTAGTTTGCTACCGTTAATTGCTCTGCAAATGCAGTATCAATGTCCGCTTTTTTTGTAAACATCCATCTGTAAGCAGGCATAATTGAACCCGGAACAACAGAAGCAGGATCTTTCATATGATTTTCATGCCAGTCAGTAGTTCTATAGTTACCTACACGCATTAAATCAGGTCCTGTTCTCTTTGAACCCCAAAGGAATGGTCTGTCATAAGCATACTCACCGCTTAAAGAGTAGTGACCGTAACGGTCAGTCTCTGACTTAAATGGACGAACAAGCTGTGAATGACAAGCATTACAGCTATTTTTGATGTAAACGTGACGACCTGCAAGCTCTAAAGTAGAGTATGGAGCCGTACCGATTACCGGACGGGACGCCTGAGCAAAGCTTGGAAGAATCTCTATTAAACCTGCAAACGAAATTACTAAAAACACACCTACCGCAAAAAAGAACGGATGTTTTTCTAACCAATGAAACATATTAAATCCTTTCTATTAAGCGCCCATAGGCGATGCATTTTGCAACTCGTGATTTTCAACTTCGCGAGCAGACATAGTTTTATAAATGTTATACGCAAACATTAAGAAACCAACTAAATAGAGTAAACCACCAACACCACGAATAGCGTAGTAAGGATGTAAAACTGTTACAGTATCGATAAATGAGTAAGCCAAGTTACCAAACTCATCGTGAGCACGCCACATCATACCTTGAGTAATACCAGCAATCCACATAGAAGTGAAGTATAAAACAACACCTAGTGTTTGAATCCAGAATTGTGTCGCCATTAAAGATTTAGAGTAAATCTCTCTTTTAAACACGCGCGGAGCCATATGATAAAGCGAAGCCATAATCATAAAGCCAACCCAACCAAGAACACCGTCATGCACGTGACCGACGATCCAGTCAGTAAAGTGAGCAATCGCGTTAACTGATTTAATTGCTTGAATCGGACCTTCCAATGTCGAGAACATATAGAAAGTTGAAGCTAAAATCATAAACTTAATCAATGGAGAAGCAGCAACTTGTTGCCATTCACCCTTCATTGTAAGAAGCATATTTATAGCAGAGCCCCAAGACGGCAGAATCAATATTATTGAAAATATCGAGCCCATTGTCTGCATCCAGTCAGGAACAGTTGAGTACAGAAGGTGGTGTCCGCCAGCCCATAGATAAACAAACATCAATCCCCAGAAAGAGAGCAAAGAGAGCTTATATGAGTAGATTGCCTGACCTGACTCTTTTGGTAAAAAGTAGTAAATCATCGCAACAATAGGAACAGTAAAGCCAAATGCAACAGCATTGTGTCCGTACCACCACTGAACAAGAGCATCATTAGTACCTGAGTACATAGAAACAGAGTGGTACCATGAGCCTATACCAGATTCACCTGCAGCAGATGTTGCAAACATTGTAGGTATTTCCATATTGTTGAAAAGGTAAAGCATAGCTATACCTAAAAATGTTGCTATGTAATACCATACTGAAATATATAGAGATTTCTCGCGGCGGATACCGATAAGACCAAAAATGCTCATACCAAATATTACCCATACCACTACTACAGCGATATCTATTGGCCACTCAAACTCTGCATACTCTTTTGAAGTAGTAACACCAGCTAAAAGTGAAACAACAACCGATGCAACAACAACCAAGTAGAGCCAAAAGTGTGCTTTACCCAAAACCATCAAAAGCTTTGACTCTGCCATAGATACTTTTAACACACGTTGACCTACATAATACCAAGTAGCAAAAACACCACTTAGTGTAAACCCAAATATTACTGCATCTGTATGCAGCGGACGAAGACGACTAAAGTTAGTATACTCAGCCAGACCTTCTCCAAGAATTAGATTAACTCCTGGAAATGCGAGTTGAAATGCCAAAATTACACCGATGAGCATGCCAACAATTCCTAAAACGATTGTTGTAAACATGAACATCTTTGCAATTGTATAGTCGTACTCTAATGGACGATTTTCCATATATAGCCTCCTTAAAGATTCAAAGCAATTACGTCTAATTAAATTTGGCTAAATTTATTAAACTAATTAACACTGATATATTAACAGTATAAATGTTTAAGAATTCTTAAATAGTGACATTTTTTTGACAAATTTTGCTATTTAGTTAATATTTCATTTACTTTTAACATTATATTAACAAAAAAAGAGTTGTATGAAGGTTTCAAACGTAGGGGAAAGCCCTTATCTTTTTATTAAAGACAAGAACTCACTAAAGATATATCTGCTCTCTTTTGGTCCAGGACTAGATTCAGGATGGTGCTGAACAGAAAAAATCTGGGAGTTATTGTATTTTAATCCCTCGATTGTGTTGTAAAAAAGATTGACATGGGTAACCTCTGCAATCTCTACGATGTTCTCAGGAACATTGTAGTTATGATTTTGAGCCGTAATCTCTACCAGCCCCGTTTTGACATTTTTTACAGGCTGGTTTCCGCCGTGGTGACCGAATTTCAACTTATATGTGTCATAGCCGTGAGCGATTGAGAGAAGTTGATGACCCAAGCATATTCCAAACATTGGAATTTTTGCAGCTATAAGCTTTTTGATTTCACGCTGCTCATTTTTTAGCACAAGCGGATCACCTGGCCCGTTTGATAAAAATACGCCGTCAATCTCTTTAGAGTTATATCTCTGTATAAGCTTATCCGCGCTAAAGTTGTTAGGAATAACCTCTACCCCAATATTTGCACCTACTAACTCATTTAAGATATTTGTTTTTACACCAAAATCTAAAACTACCACATTTGCTTGCGGAGTCGGTGCAGCGTCATATTTAAAATCTCTGTCGTTATATGTGGACTGCGTATGCTTATATGCCGTTTTCGTACTGACCTGCTCTATATAGTTAACATCCTCTATTCTAGGACTGTTTTCTAAAATCCTTTTCAACTCTGCTTTGTCGCTAATCTCCGTAGATGCTATCATCATCATAGCACCCTCAGTTCTTAGCATTTTTGTTAAGTATCTCGTATCAATATCGCAGATTCCCATAACATTTTGCTCTTTTAAAAAGTCTGCAAGTGAGCCCTCTGCTCTAAAGTTTGAGTAACGCTCTTGATATTTTCTAACTATCATACCTTTGGCATAAGCGCTTTTGCTCTCCATATCTTGAGAATTGACGCCTACATTTCCTATCTCGGGTGCCGTAAACGTCACAAACTGCCCTGCGTATGACGGGTCAGACATTATCTCCTGATAACCGCTCATAGAAACATTAAAAACTATTTCACCGACTACTGTATCTTGTGCGCCAAAGCTGTTAGCTTCTAAAAAAGTTCCATTTTCAAGATAAATCCAAGCTTTTTTCATGCTCATCTACTCCATACCTCTTTTTATCATCTCTTCTCTATAAAGTTTTTCATACAAAATATCAAAATCATCCGTACCTGGAATATATCTTTTTTTGTATGTTCTGATTTTATCCATGATTGCGTTGTCAAGCTCTGAAGCCTCTGCTATGAAAGATGTAATTGCATTATATATGATATTTTTTATGCGGTTTTCAGTTACGTCGAAGTGGATCAAATCCTCTTCATAAAGTTCATCCAAAATCTTATGAGAAAGGTCTGAATAGCGCTCTTCATAGTTCAAAATAACGCCGAACTCTGGAGCTAATTTCTTCTTAATCATAAAAAAGAGCTGTCTCTCGTCAACAAGATTAAACTCTATCTGCTCTTCATTTTCTTCACATATCTCATGGGTCTTCTCTTCAAGTGCCATCTCTTGTTTGGCATCATGCATCAATATCTTTTGGGCCTCTTTTGCGATAGGCTCAAGACCTTTTGTCATCGTAACAGCACCACTCTTATTTAAATCAATTGCAATCTTATTAGCTATATGAGGTATAGTTTTAAGTGATATTTTCATCGATGAACCTTATATGTATTAAATAAATTTGGGTATTTTACAATAAGTAAGGTTAGTTTACGATTAGGAAAAAGTTATTTTGGCACAAATATAATATTTTATTTTTTTATTTTCACAGCGATATACTCTTCAAATTTATCTCTATTTAGAGGTTTTGAGAAGTAGTAGCCTTGCAAAATAGTACAATTTTCTTTGATTAAAAAATCTTTTTGCATCTCTGTTTCTACACCCTCTGCAACAATAGTTAAGCCTAAATTTTTAGCGATATTTAGTATGGTTTTAACCATGTTTATATCTTTTTTTGCATCGTCAAGTTCACTGATAAAAGATTTGTCTATTTTTAACTCATCTATTGGGATTTGGCGCAGATAACTCAAAGATGAGTATCCGGTACCAAAATCATCCATTGAAAAGCGAATGCCGTGCCGTTTGATTTTATTCATTATGTTTATCAGCTTGCCTATATCTTCCGCGGCACTAGTCTCCGTCATCTCAAAAACAAGTTTTGAGCTTAACTCAGGAGTCAGATGCTTTACGCATAGCTTTGAGACATCCTCTAAAAAAGTGGTATGAAACATCTGTCTCATGCTTATGTTTATGGAGAGTTGGTTCAGCTTTATTCCCACTACGTCCCATTTGCTGAATGTTTTAAAAGACTCTTCCATTATATAATATCCAAGTTCAACTATAAATCCTGTCTGCTCAGAGATTGGAATAAACTCATCAGGTCCGACTTGTCCTAGCTGTTCATTATGCCATCTAACAAGAACTTCACACCCAATGACCTCACTATTTAAGTTCATCTGTGGTTGATACTGAAGCGTTATTTCGCCATTTTCCAAAGCAAAGTGAAGAAGCCTCTCTATCTCAAGTTTTCTCTCTATTCTAACTGATAGTTCATCATTAAATAGTATAACTCCGTCTCGCCCCTTCGACTTTGCCTCATACATTGCAATGTCGGCCTCTTTTATCATAGTGCTGGCTGTCATTTTTGGATTGTCTATAATGCTCAAACCGATACTGGCACTGATATAAAGATGATGCTCATCTATAATATAGGTCTGTTTGATTAGATGCAGCAGCTCAAGCGCAAAATCCTGCGCTCTTTCTAAACACTCATCTTTGTCTTTATATGACAAGCTTAATATACAAAACTCATCCCCGCCTAATCTTGAGACGCTGCTGTTGTTTAATTTAACCAGCATCTTCATTCTCTGTGCGACTTCAATCAGCAGCTTATCCCCAACATCATGCCCCAATGTATCATTTATGGTTTTAAAATGGTCTAAGTCTATCAAAAGAAGATACATATATTTACTATCATTCTTTTGAATTTTTATCGCATCTTCAAGCAGCTCGACAAAATAGCGTCTGTTTCCAAGCTTTGTCAGGTAGTCGTGGTATGCCTGAAACTGATTTCTAAGCAGATAATTATATGTGTTTCTTGAGCCATACAAAAGTACCCAAGCCAGAATAACAGTTAAAATTGCTATAACATAAGCATAGAATTTACCGATAAGCAGAAGATAAATTGTTACTGGAAGCATAGAAGATGTTAAGATAAAGATTGCTAATTTTTTCTCCGTAACAAGAATAGTTGCTGCGACAACGGAAACACCGAGTTGGGTAAAAATTGCAAGATAGTGAAGTTCAATATTGCCGCGGGAAACATAGACAATAAACATTATTGTCCACGTGGAGAAATAAAGGAAGAGAAAGTATCGTAGTTTGCTTAGCCACTTTTCTTTCTCTTCGATTGTATAACTGTTGTCAGAATATGCTCTATAAAGCCTATATCCCCAATATGAGACAGCCAAAACAAGTAGGTACCATATAGGCTCAATAATATAAGATGAGTAGACAATTCCAAAAAAAACATATGAGGTTGCAGTTGATGCAAAAAGTGCAATCAAAACTAAAATCTGTTTGTGCATAAAATTATAAAAACTCATATTGTTTAGCATGCAAAAACTCTCTAGTTAATTATTATTGGATGTGATTCTAACTAATGTTTCTTAAAGTAGATTACTTTGACAATATTAGTGTCAGCTCGGAAGCTTTTTGTGCATCCATTTTGCTCAAAATAGTCCCTACGGTTTTAGGTTTTAGCGAAGAGAGTATTGTTGCCGCATCCTGCGACTCCATCTTGGAGAGAACATCTGCCGCATTTGCCGCTTTCATCTTTGCAAAAGTTTCAGCCATCTTGCTCATCTTTATAGCTTTTATCTCTTTTAAAATCTCTTCATTTTTTTGAAGCATTTTTTTTATAGACTCTTCTTTTGAAGAAATTTCACTCAATTTTGTTTTAACTGCAGTTTCATCTTGAGATACTTTTGCCTCTCGCTTTACAAGCAGCTCTTCTGTTGCAGTCTTAAGGGCACTAAGGGCTTGTTTTTGCTCATCTATTCTCTCAAGCTCTATAAGAAGTTCGCTCTTTCTGGCTTTAAAAATTTCCGTACACTCAAATAGTTTGTCGCTTGTCTCTAACGCACTTATCGATGTCAATGTAAAAAGAGCCGCTATAAATATTTTAATCATCTGTTTTTTCCATTATATGTCATTAAAGCTATCTCGTCCAACTCTTTTGCCTCTTTAGCTTTTCTTTTTTGAAGTTCTTGTTTTATCTCTTGAAGCTCTAAATATTGAAATTTTTCATGTTCAATCATATCAAGTTTTAGTTGTTGTTTTGCTTGATTTACCTGATTGGTTGCAAAACCAACCCACTCTCTGTTATGCTTTATAAGTTCTCTTTGGGAGTTTAGAAGTGTTCTTGAGGCTAACATCTCGCTCATTGTACCGCTTTTTGGAGGCTCAACATCTTTTAGAGAGTTGTATGACTGTTCAAGTGCAGTAGTTGCGCTGTTTAGATTAGTGTTAGCCTTTTGCAAAAATTGTTCGCTTTTTTGCATAATATTTTTTTTAACTTTTACTAATGGGCTAAAGCGAGTTTTCACAATTTTATCCCTTTCTCAAAGCTTCCTCTTTGACGAGGAGCTTACAAAATTATAGTATCTTCTCTCTCAGGCGATGTAGAAATTATACCTACTTTTGTTTTTGTAATCTCTTCTATTACTCTAATATAATCCTGCGCCTCTTTTGGAAGTGCATCAAAGGTTCTAGCACCCTTAGAGTTGTCCCACCCTTTAAACGATTTGTAAATCGGTTTTACATCATTTAAATTTGCCGGCAGATAGTCAATCTCCACACCGTTTAAATCATAAGCTACGCAAACTTTTACCTCTTTAAATCCGTCAAGAACATCAAGTTTCATCAGCGCTAACTCATCACACCCGTTTAGGCGGCTTGCATATCTACATGCAACAGCGTCAAACCAGCCGCATCTTCTTGCACGTCCCGTAGTTGTACCGAACTCATGACCTTTTTCACCGATTAGCTTGCCATCTTCTCCCAAATCTTCACTAGGGAAGGGTCCGTTACCGACACGTGTGCAGTACGCTTTTACGATACCGATAACCTTACCTATATCTTTAGGATTTATACCAAGACCTGTACATGCTCCGGCACTCACAGTTGAGCTTGAAGTAACGTACGGATAAGTTCCATGGTCGATGTCTAGCATAGTTCCCTGAGCACCCTCTAAAAGAACTCTCTTGTTCTCTTTATCAAGCGCTCTCCAAACCATCTGAGTAGTATCCGTGATAAACGGGGAAAGCTTAGCGCTATACTCTTGGAGCTCTGCTAAAAGTTCACTTTTGTTTGGAGTTTGAATCTTTAAGATATCAAATATCTCTCTATTTTGCTCAAAATAGCCCATTACAGAGTCGCAAAGCTTAAGAGGATTTAGAAGTTCGCCTACCCTTACACCGACACGATTGATTTTATCAGAATAAGCAGGTCCTATGCCCTTGCCCGTCGTTCCGATAGCGCTATCGCCTTTTAGTTTCTCGCGAGCTTGGTCGATGAGAGAGTGATAAGATAGATTTAAGTGTGCTTTATCCGAGATAAAAAGTCTGCCTTCTAAACCCTCAAACTGCGTCATCTCTTTTATTATCGAAGATGGAGACAAAACAACTCCGTTTCCGATAACATTAATGGCTTTTGGGTTTAATATACCGGAAGGAATAAGGTGAAGCGCGTATCTTGTGCCATCTACCCAGATTGTGTGACCTGCATTGTGACCGCCTTGGCTTCTGCAAACCATATCATACTCTTTTGCCAACCTGTCAACAATCTTGCCTTTTCCCTCATCGCCCCACTGTATACCAACTATTAAATCCGCTCTCATCATTATCCTCTTTTACTTCGCTTTTGTTTCTATTAACACATCTGTATAAATTGCAAAACCAACAGAACTTAGCTCTGAGTTTTTGTATCTTCCGCCTCTGGCATAGACTTCATTCTTATCTATTACCCTGAAAAACAGCTCATCATAGTAGAGCATTTTTGCATAATACATCGGAGCCAAAACGCTGTTTTGAGAAGACAAAGCAGCGCAGAGATTTTTCATCTTCTCCAGCTCCGCTCTTATTTGCGCCGGAACAACCTCAAGCAGTTCATCAACCTGCTCAGGGTGCTGGAGATACACAAGTTTCTCAAGCCACTCAACTTTTAGGTTTATAAATTTCTCTATATTTACATGTCGAAAATCATCAAGTGTCAACTCGTCAAACATCTCAACCAATAGCTTTGGTATCATCATATTTGAAATCTGTATCAGAGGTCTGACCTCTAATTTGTCAAATATATCTATCGCTATGTTTAGAACAGACGACAGTTTGCTCTCACCCATAAACTCAACACCTATCTGGTTTTGCTCATCCGTCGGGTAGCGGAAAACTGGCTGGATATAGAACCATTTTTTATGTTCAGTATTGCGTCCTAATCTCTTCTCAATTATTCTAACGACGTCAATTGTCGAGTCGGCTCTTAGAGAAATTGAGTTATTATTTTCATCATTTACTTTAATAAGCTCTTTCTCATTTGCGATACTCTTGTGCTGATGATAAGAGAATATCGGAGTAACTATCTCTTCAAATCCTTTAGCATACAAAATATCGCTAGCAACCTTTTCTATCTCTCTTTTTATCTTAGCGCTATTGCCAAAATAGAGTTTTGAGCCGCTAGGAATTTCGTGCTCTAAAATCATTACTGAACCACTTTGAAATATTTTTCATTAAAAACTCTGTTTGCGGTACCGTCATACGCTCTGCGGCCGAGTTTTGCAAGAGCGAGTTCTACAGAGTTTACAACCCATGAAATCTCATAAGGAGCAATCAGACCCATCTGGTTTATACGAAAAATCTTGCCCTCAAGGTGGTCTTGTCCGCCTGCAACATTTACGCCAAAATCAGTTTTTAAAATCTTTCTGATTTGAGATGCATTCTCATCGTCAATAGTTGTCATAGAGAGTGCCGGAGTTTTTGGATATACATGTAAACCTATCGCTTGAAGTGCAGAGATGACGGCATCTGCTCTAGTTGCAGTCTCTTCGTAAAGTTTTTTAACCCCGCCATTTCTCTCAATGGTCTCTAATATCTCCAAAAGCCCGATAGTAAGAGTAGTTGCAGCCGTCCATGCAGTAGTATTTTTTCTTTGAGATTTTATCTCGGTAGCAAGATTGAAATAGTAACCTCTGCCTTTGCCGATTTTCTCAATTGCAGCGCTACTTAGTCCCAAAATTGCAAGTCCCGGAGGAAGCATAAGAGCTTTTTGACTTCCTGCAAT
>JAURYA010000011.1 GCA_030654155.1 Sulfurimonas sp.
AGGAGGGCTTTATGTTTGATATATTAACAGATTCGTTTACAAATGCTATTAGAAAAATTCGTTTTCATGATGATGACAAAGCCCTCACTAAGGCTCTTGATGAGCTAAAAAAATCTCTTTTAAAAGCGGATGTAAACCATAAAGTTGTTAGAGATTTAATAGCAAAAGTTCAAATAGAGACCAGAAAAAACGGGATTGGAAAAGACCAATTCTTGGCTGCTCTTAGAGAAGCGTTATACGAACTTTTAGAGATAGGCGGAAACAGAGGCTTTATTTTTGCTTCAAAACCTCCGACCGTTATTCTTATGACAGGACTTCAGGGTTCTGGAAAAACAACTACAACAGGCAAGCTAGCGCTGTATCTGAAAAACAAACAGAAAAAAGTTATGGTAGTTGCAGCCGATTTGCAGCGTTTAGCGGCAGTTGAGCAGCTTCGTCAAATAACAACTCAAATAGGAGTTGAACTTTACGAGAATGAGAGTACAAAAAATCCAGTTGAAGTTGTAATAGCAGCACTAAAAAAAGCAAACAGCGGCATTTACGATGTTGTACTTATAGATACTGCCGGTCGTTTAGCGATAGACAATGAACTTATGAATGAGCTTGAAGCGGTTAAAAAAGCGGCAAATCCAAGCGAGATTTTTTATGTAGCAGACTCTTTAACCGGACAAGATGCAATTAAAACGGCTACAACTTTTAAAGAGAAGATAGGGATTGACGGCGTAATTTTAAGTAAATATGACGGTGATTCAAAGGGCGGTGTTGCTCTTGGATTGTCATCACAGGTTCAAGTTCCGCTTCGTTTTATAGGCAGCGGTGAGAAGATGGAAGATTTAGAAATCTTCTTGCCTGATCGCGTAGTAAACCGTCTTATGGGTTTTGGAGACATTGAAGGATTAGCTGAGAAAACAGCATCGGCAATTGATGAAAAACAGGCTAAAAAACTTACTTCAAAGATTAAAAAGGGTGAGTTTAACTTCAATGACTTTTTAGAGCAGATGGAAAGCATGAAGAAGATGGGCAGCATGAAGTCTTTAATGGGTATGATTCCGGGTATGGGAAATATGTCAAAAGCACTTAAAGATTTTGACCTTGAAAATTCCGGAGAACTTAAAAATATTAAGTCAATGGTCTCTTCAATGACAATGAAAGAGAGAGAAAATCCTGATCTTTTAAACAACTCACGTAAGCAGAGAATTGCTGGCGGCTGCGGGCTTAGCCAAGTTGAGATTAATCGTATGATTAAGCAGTTTAAAAATGCCGGTAAAATGGCTAAGAGATTCTCAGGCAAAAGCGGCATGAAAGACCTTCAGGCTATGATGGGTCAGGTGAGCGGCGCCGGAGCTCTTCGAAGGTAGCTTTTTTCTACATGTAGAAAGTAAATCTATAATCTTTTAGAAGCTTATAGATTTGCATTCAAAATGCAAAATTAAACATATACAGCAAGTTGAAATATGACTTGCGCAGAGAAGGACAAAACATGGCAACAGTAATTCGCCTAACTAGAATGGGAAGAAAAAAACAACCTTTTTACCGTATCGCGGTAACAGACTCACGTAAAAGAAGAGACGGTGGTTGGATTGAGCTAATTGGACATTATAATCCAATGGTAGCAGAGAAGACAATGGTTGTTGATAACGAAAGATTAGATTACTGGTTAAGCGTTGGCGCTAAAATGAGTGATCGCGTTAAAAAGATAACAGGTCGTTAATATGATAGCTGATTTTGTCGCACAATTTGCAAGACTTATAGCATCCAACCCTGATGATGTAAGAGTTGAAGTAAAAGAGGGCGACGAAGTTACCGAAATTCTTCTTTATGCTAATCAAGCCGATATCGGTAAATTGATTGGTAAAGAGGGCAAGATGATTGGTGCGATTAAGACTGTCATCTCTGGCTGCAAAGCTAAAGATGGTGTAAGTTACCGTATTAATGTCGAAGCAATCAAGTAACATGCTTCATATCGCTACAATCGGCAAGAGTGTCGGTTTAAAAGGCGAAATGAAGATTCATATTAAGAGTGATTTTCCGGAACAATTTAAAAAAGGCGTCTCTTTTCTCATAAATGAAAATGAGAGCATAACTCTTGAGAGTGTAAATCATGAAAGAGCCCTTGTAAAATTTAGCGGATATAATTCACCTGAAGATGCTAAAAAACTTACAAATAAGAAACTATACACAACAATGGAAAGAACAAGGAATGAGTGTCATCTAGAAGATGGCGAGTATTTTTGGTTTGATATCGAGGGTTGCAGTGTAGTTGAAGATGGGAAAGTTTTAGGTATTGTTGAAGAAGTTGATAGAATTTCTGTTACTAATTATCTTTGCGTAAATACTGATGAAGCTTTGGTAAAAGAGGGTTTTGCAAAAAGTTTTTTGATACCTTTTAATAAACCTTTTACAATAAAAACCGACATTAAAGAGAAAATCATAACCGTTAGCGGTGCCATGGATATTCTAGAAGCTTCATAATGAAATTTACTTTTGTTACTCTTTTTCAAAATATTGTAGAGGGATACTTCCAAGACTCTATTTTAAAAAGAGCAATTGACAAAAATATTCTACATGTAGAATATATAAATCCTAGAGATTTTAGTAGCTCAAAACATAATAAAGTTGATGATAGTGCAGTAGGCGGTGGTGCCGGAATGGTTATGAATCCACAACCGCTATATGATACTTTAAATGAATTAAAAGCAAAAGACAAAGACGTACATGTAGTTTTTTTAACTCCTGTTGCAAAACCTTTTAGGCAAAATGATGCTAAAAGATTAGCAAACAAATCCCATATAGCTTTTGTGAGTGGAAGATATGAGGGGATTGACGAGAGAGTTATTGAAAAGTACGCTGATGAGGTTTTTAGCATTGGTGATTATATTTTAACCGGCGGAGAGCTGGCTTCTTTAGTTATTTGCGATGCCATCTCCAGAAATGTGGACGGTGTTCTTGGGAATAGCGACTCTCTAACTGTAGAGAGTTTCGAAACCAATTTGCTAGAAGCTCCATCTTTCTCCAAACCGGAAAATTATGAAAACAATTGTGTTCCATCAGAATACTTAAAGGGAAATCACAGTAAAATTCGCTCACTAAAATTAGCTCTGTCTGAATGTAAAACCAAATTCTTCAGGCCAGAGCAGCTTTTAAAGCACAGAACAAGGAAATCTTATGAGAAATAAGTACATAGAAAACTTTGAAAAAGCACAAGTAGCTGAGAAAAATATTCCAGACTTTCGTGCTGGTGATACTGTTCGTTTGGCAGTAACAATTACAGAAGGTGACAAAACTCGTGTACAAAATTACGAGGGTGTTTGTATTGCAAAAAGAGGTCAAGGTACTGGTCAAACTATTACAGTTCGTAAAATTGGCGCTAATAGCATAGGAATTGAGAGAATATTCCCACTTTACAGTGACTCAATTAGCGAAATAGTAGTGGTTCGTCGCGGTCGTGTTCGTCGCGCTAAACTGTTTTATCTACGTGATCTTGCTGGTAAAAAAGCTCGTATTAAAGAACTTAGAAGAAAATAATCTTCTAAGTCTTCACTTTTCTTCTTTCCTCAATAACTAATTTATTATTCTCATTTAATCAAATACAATCAATAAAAGGCTTTAAATAATATTTTTTTATTTAAAACTGCATGCTTTTATGACATATTAAAAATTCTTTCAAAACTCTCTCAGCAATTAAGAAATAAATAAGGGTAACTTGCCTATAATTCCCATCCACAAACATAGAGACCTAAAGTTTAGGTTTAAAAATCGAAGTTTGAGATCATTGAAAACTAAGCAAGTAAAT
>JAURYA010000022.1 GCA_030654155.1 Sulfurimonas sp.
TTTCCTCTCCCAAAAGAGTGTAAATCATGCGGATAACCTCAGCGCCCTTCTCATAAACCGTAGCCGTGTAGAAGTTGTTTATAGCCATATAAGAGTTCGGCTGGATAGGATGAGCTGTCGGTGAACTATCTTCAACAAACTGTCTCTCTCTTAGAGCTTTTACATCTTCTATGCGCTGTACCTCTTTTGAGTTTAAGTCCGCCGAGAAACATTGGTCGCGAAATACAGTCAATCCTTCTTTTAAAGTCAGTTGAAACCAATCTCTACATGTAATTCTGTTTCCCGTCCAATTATGAAAGTACTCATGCGCAATAACGCTTTGAATTCCCATGAAGTTTGCGTCCGTTGCAGTGTCTTCATCTGCTAAAACATAGGCTGAGTTAAAGATGTTTAAGCCCTTGTTTTCCATCGCTCCCATGTTAAAACTGTCAACCGCTACTATGTTATAAAGCTCTAAATCATATTCTCTGCCATAAACATCTTCATCCCACTTCATCGCTTCTTTTAGTGATTTCATCGCATGTTTACACTTCGACTCATTCCCTTTGTCTGTATAGATATTCATTCGCACATATTTGCCGCTTTTTGTTACAAACTTATCCTCTATAACTCCCAAATCTCCGGCAACAAGCGCAAAAAGATATGAGGGTTTTGGATGCGGGTCAAACCATGTAATGCCGTGTCTTCCGTCATCAAGCCTGAAGTTTGACTCTCTGTTTCCATTACTTAGCAAAAGCGGATATCGCTCTTTGTCTGCCACAATGGTTGTTTTAAACACCGCCATAACATCGGGACGGTCTATATACGGTGTTATTCGTCTAAAACCCTCAGGTTCATTTTGCGTACAAAAGATGTTTCCTGACTTGTAAAGCCCCTCAAGTTCGCTGTTTAATTGCGGATAGATTTTGTTGATGATTATAAGTTTAAACTCATCGCCAACATCTAAAACAGTGAGCGTCTCTTTTGCTATGACATATCTGCTCTCATCAAGCTTTGCATCATTTAAATATATCTCGATTAGTTCCAAATCAATGCTGTTTAGCACCAAATCTTTTGCGCTTTTGTCCACTTTTGTGATGCTTAGGAGGCTTGTAACCTGCGTATGCTCTTCAAATAGTTCAAAAACCAAATCGCAAGTTTTGACTCTAAAGCTGCTCGCTTTATAATCTTTTAGGTAAATAGTTTCTACTTTGCTCATGGTGAATCTTCTTTTATAAAATTTAATTTTTATAATAATAGCAAAGCAATGTTAATAACTAAATTTACAACTATTGGACTTTATAAATCCATATTCAACGGTTTGACATAAAACCAAAAACACAGCATACTGTCAACGGCGGAGATAAAAACTTATATAAAACCTCTACAAATAAGTTTATTTACCGGTCAGTTTCTTAAGAGTTGGGTTATTTATAAGTGATTTTATCTGCGCAATTGCCGTTTGGTTTAGTCTTACCAGTCTCTTATTTTGTGGTAAATTTTGTTTGATAAGCTCTGCATTGATACTCTCAAGATTTGAAAGCACTATGAGTTGTTCTACGCTTGCATAGTCTCTAACATTGCCTTCTTTATCTTTGTTCGCTTCTCGCCACTCTTTTGCACTCACTCCAAACAAAGCTACATTTAGCAAATCTGCTTCATTGGCATAAATAAAGCTCTCTTTTGGTTTGTTTATTGTCCGTGGCACCAAATGCTCTTTTATAGCATCCGTATGTATTTTATAGTTTATTTTTGACAAGCTTCTGCTCAAATCCCATTCAAGCGATTTGTTTTGTATCTCATCTTCTTTTAATCTTTGAAATTCTTTGATGAGAAATAGTTTAAACTCGGCACTTATCCAAGATGCAAATTCAAATGCTATATCTTTGTGAGCATAAGTGCCGCCATATCTGCCGGCTTTGGAGATTATGCCTATCGCAGATGTTTTTTCTATCCATCTCGTGTAGGCGACATCGTAAAACTATTGCTTCCAGCTTCATTTTTAAAGGAATCGAATTCGACCCCTTTAAAAAATGAATTATTAATATGTTCCCAAAGCCCCAAAAATTCTATGGTAGTTTTACTTCTGAGCCAATTTTTTACCACATCCTTTGGCTCATCCGGATTTTTTGCTCTTGCTATATCCGTCAAAGATATAAAATCAACTTTTTCATGTTGCTTAATAGACACTTCTGTATTTTGCACTAAGATTTTGTTATTTTTCATCTTAACTCCTTGCATATATTTTCCTTAATTTATCTCATAAATTAGAGATAGCTAGAAAATATTGCAATTTGCAATGATTTTTTACAATTTCTTTAAATACCTAAAACTTTATCGAGAGATAAAAACTTATATCAAACCTGCTGTCTTCTGAGAGATAGTTGTTTTTTTTGTAAATTGCATACGGTGGTTTTGTGGTGGTTTCATACTCACTTTTTGGCAGCCACTCATGGTAAACCCACTGGATAAATTTTAACATATCTCCCTGCTCTCCTACTAAATCAAACTTAGCATAAATTCCATCGGAGATATTAAATTTCGGCAGTCTGTCGCTTTGAATCTCAAGAGTATTTTCTACAACTACGCATGCGACATATTGGCACTCATCAAGCGGTGTTACGGTCGGGTTGTCGTGAAAAAGAGCGATTTGTTTATACTCCGTGATATCATTGCTGAAAATCCATGTTTGCAGTTTTTGCCATGTTTGCTTTATCTGCGAATTGTAACCGCTGTGTCTGATGTAGTAACTCTCTATCAGCGGTATTTTCACGATAGTAGGCTCTAAGTTATCAAATTTTGCTGTTGATTTTTTTGCTTTTGGGGATTGCTCGATAATATGCTGTGAATACTCTTTATAACCGCCGTTTTTCCACTCTTTTGGCGTCATCTCAAATCGTTCTTTAAAAACGCGGATAAAAGAGGTTTGAGAGCTGTACCCACAAATATTTGCGACATCGCTTATTGTTGAAAACTTGTTAGTTAGAAGTAGATTTGACGCTTTTTGCAACCTTATAGATTTTATGCTCTCATAAATATTTTTTCCAAAAACATCTTTAAAAATTCTATGCATATGAAACTTGCTGACTTTCAAATCAGAACTAAGCTCATTCATATCGATGTTTGTGTCAATGTGCGTGTATACATAATACATGATGTCGTTTGCAATTTGCACTCTTTTTTGCAGTGTATTTTTTTTCATAATATGTATTTTAGCAAAAATAGATAACTTTTTGCGCATAAATAGTGAAGAATTTATTTTTTTAAAAGTATAAAATTTCGTTAAATTTATCCACAAGGTTCATATAATGAAAAAGATTACCAAGATACTTGTTGCAAACAGAGGCGAAATCGCTCTAAGAATTATTAGAGCTTGTAAAGAGCTAGACATTAAAAGTGTAGCTATCTTCTCAGAAGTTGATGTTGAGGGAATCTGGGTAAAAAAAGCTGACGAGTGCTACCCGATTATGGGAGATGCGCTTCAAGCTTATCTTGACTATGACAGAATTATCACTCTAGCGCTAAAAGCAGGTTGTGATGCTATCCACCCTGGATACGGCTTCTTGTCTGAAAATGCAGAGTTTGCGCAGGCTTGTGAAGACAGAGGACTTATTTTTATCGGTCCAAAACCGGCACACATCGCACTTTTTGGAGACAAGATGGCTTCAAAGGTTGCTATGAAAGCTATTGGTGTTCCGGTCTTAGAAGGAACAGATGAGCCGGTTGTAGATAAAGCAGAAGGTGCAAAAGTTGCTGCACAGATAGGCTTTCCCGTTATTATAAAAGCTGCTTTTGGCGGTGGTGGAAGAGGTATGAGAATCGTTAAAAGTGCAAATCTTTTTAATGAAATGTTTGACTCCGCAACAAATGAAGCAATAAAATATTTTGGAAAAGGTGAAGTTTTCATCGAGAAATATGTTGAAAATCCAAGACATATCGAAATCCAAATAGTTGCCGATAAATACGGAAATGTTGTACACTTGGGCGAGAGAGATTGTTCTATCCAAAGAAGACACCAAAAAGTGATCGAAATCGCTCCATCTCCTAGACTAAGCCAAGAAGCGAGAAAAGAGCTTTATAGAATTTCAACAAAAGCAATGCTAAAACTAGGTTATGAGAGTGTTGGAACGATAGAGTATCTGCTTGATGCGGACGACAATATCTATTTTATAGAGATGAACACAAGGGTTCAGGTTGAGCATCCGGTAACTGAAATAATCTCCGGAATAGACATAATCCAGAGAATGATAGAGATTGCAGAGGGCGATAAACTGAAATTTTTACAAGAAGAGATTAACTTCCGTGGATATGCTATTGAGTTTAGAATCAACGCTGAAAATCCTCAAAACAACTTTATGCCATCAGTTGGAACTATCACAAACTACATCACTCCGGGCGGTCCTGGTGTTAGAATTGACTCAAGTGCGTATGCAGGATACACAATCCCTCCAAACTATGACTCAATGGTTGGAAAGCTTATCGTTTGGGCACTTGACTGGGAAGGCGCTGTAAAAAAA
>JAURYA010000031.1 GCA_030654155.1 Sulfurimonas sp.
AGCAGTTGCTACTTTACTGAACTGTTCCATTTCGCTAGAAATTGACTCAATTAAATTATCCGTCTGGGCATTTAGGCTCGTTACACCTATAAATAAAAGCAGAATAAATTTAAATTTGTTTGAGTTATATAACATATTATGCTTCATGCTGCTTCTCCCATAATTCAATTATTTCAGGATTATCTATACCTAACTGCTTGGTATATAAGATAGAGGGATACCGTAATCCTACATCTTTATAAATTTGCTTTTTACCTATTGTTATATAGTTCATTTTATAAATTCTAAGAAGCCTCAAAAAGCTCTCTTCAAGCGAGCCATAAGTATATTGAACACCAATTGTCATCATTTTAATATACATAAATTTTTTAACTTCTTGTATTATAATCTTTGTTGTTTGAATACTTCTATATTTGGCATCTACAAAGATTCTTGACAACTCTCCTAGTTTGTTTCTCTCAAACATACTGCTATCAAATGTCATACTGTTTTCTGTCGGGTATCCAAGCGGTGAGTTGTATATAAGTCTAACGGTTGCACAAACCTCACCAGCCTCATTTAATGCAGCAAAATGAGCCGAGTATGGATCATACTTATCACTCTCTTTGTTATCTGAAAAATCTGCCCCTTGCAGATATTCAGGATAAATTTCTAAGAGTATTTTGTAACGAAATGCGAATACTTTTTCAAGTAAATCACCCCCCTGAACTTCTAAAAATGTAAAATTCAAACTTTCCCCTTGTGGATATATAATTATAAAATTTTTATATTAGTAGAATACATAATAATTTCAAAAAGTTTTATTAAACATTACTTAAAATTAAAAATTACAAAGATTTTATTTAAATTGTTAAAGTTTGTTACTGGATATTGATGTCAAAATCTTTCACATATATAATACTAACTCCCTGCCCAGTCTCTTTTACATCGACATCTATTCTAATCGACCTGCTCAAACTGTACTGCAATATCAAACTGGAAATTTCATCATTTCTATAAACAATACGGATTTTTTTGTTAAACCGCGTACCTATTTCATACCCTAACGTACCCTCTTTGTTCGTCAAAATATTTAAGGTGTCAATTTTTACGCCCGTTGCTTCGTTGAGCACTTTTTTCAAACCTGTTCCAAGCAAAATAGTGTTCAGGGATGTTTTTGATAAGTCTGAAGTCGCATTAAAAACAGAAGATGCGCTGCCGTCAAAAAGTATATATGAGAGTATGTCGTTTTGACTCATAGCAGGCTTTGAGGAGAGAATAATAACCGGTGAATTGAGTCTATTTGTTATATAAACCTCAATTTTTATGTCATCAATTGTATAAAAATGTAAAGTCATGTTTAAGTGTGGGTTTATCTCTTTACCGCCGTAAAGATAGACTTCACTCTCCTCTAGCTCAAACTTTTTATCTCTGATGTTTACCTCACCGTTTTTTATACTTAAAAGACCGAATATTTGAAGATACGAACCCATCTCTTGGTAAAGTATTAAATCCGGAACAAAGGCAGCTGATATATCTTTTGCCTTGTACTCTATGGGTTTTGCAGATGTTACATGTATATTTATCTCTCTATTTTTTTGCCCCTCTTGCTCTTTTAAATCTTGAATAATTATAATATCTTCATCAGTAATCGTATAATCTTTTTTTGGCTCATACGTAATTACTCCTTCTAAAATTTTCATCTCGCCGTAAACATGTTGTTTTCCGTCAGCATCAATACTGGCTTTTAAATCCACCTTAAAAGTTATATTTGCATCTTTTGACTCATAATGAAAATTATTGCTTTTAATCGAAAAATCGGCGCTCATATCTGCTGTTTTAACCAAACCTTTTAGAAGCACGTTGTCATATATCCAAAACTCTCTAAACTCAATATTTGAATCAGAATTCAACACAATCTTAGATGCTCTGTCTGAGTAGATTCTGCGCTCTAGTACACCTAGATTATATTTTTTCAGCGTTATCTCGCTATTTTTGTAAAAAAATTCAAACGAGTTGTCCAAACCTGAAAAGACTCTATTTGAGTCAAGCCTTAGTGTGTATGTCGGTATCTCAACTTTTGAATACACCTCCAAAGCATCTTTAAAAGTTATATCCGTTTTTACGGCTATTTTGGCATCAAAAAAAGCATTCAATGGTTTCATATCAATCTCTTTGAGAAATGCATTTACTGAAGCTATCTTTGTCGCTACTCTGGCTGTTTTGTTCTCTATGTCCGAATCAAACTCAAAATGGGCAGAGCCTAAATCTGCAGAACCTTTTACTTTTGCTTCGTTGCCTGATAAAACTAAAGATAATATGTCCGAATTTAGAGATAAAAGAACATTCTTATTTTTTTCATAGGCATAAATATTGAGCTTAGAGAATCTTTTGAGATTGTAGTTTTTATATTTTAAAAACTCATCCTTTGGGTAGATTTTTGCTCGCATATGGGTCTCATCAGCATCTTTTAAAATATCTGCATTAAACTTTGCATAGATGGTATCTCCGCCCAACGAAAAGTTTTTAAAATCCTGAGTTAGAAGATTTAGAGATATATCTTTTGCGCTAAAGAGAGCTTTTGTAACATTGTTCTCATAATCAATTTTTATGGCAAACTCATCAAATGGAAGTTGGTTTTTCTCGTTTATAATCTCTGCTTTTATATCTGAGGTCGCTTTATTATTTTTATCTACAAAAGCGCTCTGCTTAACAGCTGCTTCATACTCCTCATATTTGGCTTTATAGTTTGTTTTGAGCGTGAAATTTTCTTTATCTATACTGTATGAAAAATCAAGCTTTACATCTTCAATAGCAAGCTTTGGAATAGTTTTAATCTCAATATTTTTCAGATTGGTTTTTAGATTGATCTCTTTAGAGTTTATATCCACGTCAACAGCCAATCTCTGCGGCAAATAGGTTAAAAAGCCTGTGTGTTCGGCAAGTGTCTCATCAGAAACCAAGACGGAAGATTTTGCCCTTAGTTCATTTTCCTTAACCTCTCCTCTTAGTTCCAAATCGCCGTATTTTGAGTTTAATTTTAGATATATCTTCTCAATATCTACGACCTCTCTATAACTGAGGTTTGAGCCGCTAAAGTCAAAATGGGCTCTCTCATTATTATAGATGAGTGTTGCGTTTTTAAGATCTATTGCAGATATATTAAATGCAAAATTTAACGATAAGTCTTGGGTGTTATTTGAGTCTAAAAGCTTATCTAAATCTATAAAAACTCCCTCAGCATTGAGTGAAGTAACTCTCGGAGTAGGTCTTATAAGTGATAGGAGGCTATATCTGATACTAAGTTTTTTTGCTCTGATGCTCTCTTTATATCTAAAATCTTCAATCTCAACACCGTTAAACAAGGTACCCTCAAGTGATGAGTACTCAACACAGAGCTCTTTTAAATATTTTTTTGCTAAAAAAGGGGCAACATCTTTTTGAAAAAATATAAAAACCAATGTTAAAGCTATAAGCAGAAGAAATATTGTGCCAAGCTGAAGAACAAAGTATATTTTTTTTATCAAAACAGCTCTCCGATATGGAAGTGCACGGCATACTGCTTCGTAGGATTCTCAACATCAAAGCCAAAATCAATTGCGATTGGACCAATCGGCGTCTTATAACGAAGCCCGAATCCTGCACTATGATATCCATGACCATAATCAGGGGTATTGCTATCCCCGATATAGGTGTTATCACTAAAAACAGCACCTCCGAAGTCTCCGTAAATCTTAAATCTCAGCTCGGCTGTAAGTTCTAAAATAGAGTTAAAGCCTATCGGGTCGCCAAGAGTGTTTGTGGTGCCCAACTCTCTATAACCGTACCCTCGATTGCTGTACATTCCTCCTGCAAAAAAACGATAGGACGTCGGAATATCGCCATCAAGAAGCTTTAAAACACCATAGGTTCCCTTAACGGCAACAATACTCTTCTCCAAACTATGAATGTAGCCGCCGCTTGCTTTTAGTTTATAGTAAGTTGCATCTGAGAATTCGCCCTTTAACGAGCCGATAGCCTCGCCGTTTATAAAATAACCTTGCGTGGGATCTAAAATCTTATCTCTTACATCATAGTTGTACTCTAATTTTGGAGATATTACAAAAAGATGAGTTGTAGGAAATAGTGTCTCATCGCTGCTATCGTAGGTATTTATTTTATCAAAAACAATACTCTCTTTAAAAATATGGGTAGATTTTTTTTGCTTTAAGTAGATGCTGGAAAAAAACTTATACTCTTTAAAACCCTCAAATATTTCATTTTCATAACCTGTTTCGAAACCGGTAAAGTTTTTGTTCGCTAGCGGCATATCAAAATTTAATTTTACATTTTGCTTTATCTGCGCAATTCTTGTTTTTAAGCTTAATGTTTTTAAATTTCCTAAAAAATTTCTATTCATAATGCCCGTTGAAACCATAGCACCTTCATCGCTGCTTGCGCCTACACCAAACTCAAATCTTAGCGGTTTCTCGTTTTGAATCACATCTACACTGACATCAGCAATATTCTCTTTAACAACATTCGTATCTATAAGAGCTTTAGAAATACCTTCATAAGAGTAGAGTCCCTCGTAACTTTCATTTATTTTGTTTACAGAAAAAGGCTCATTCTCCTCTATGTATAAAATTGATTTTATAACCTCTTCATCTATATCTTTGGGCGGATTTACTTTCACTTTACCGAAATAACACTTTTTATTTTTAGCAGATTCATATTTTAGATAGGCTTCGTTTAACTCTGTATCAACCCATGCTTTAGCATCAATAGAGGCGTTACAAAAACCACTCTCTGCATAAAGAACTCTTATTTCATTTTTACTTTGGGTAAATTTAGTTGCATCAAAAATATCCCCGACTTTAAAAGGTATGTTTTGGCTTAAATCCAAATCTGAAAGATTTGATATTTTTTTGACTATTATTGGGGATTTTTCTTCTATTTTTATGGTGATGAATTTATCATTTTTAAAATAGATTACATCTGTATGGAAAAAACCTTTTGTTTTATAATAGTCTTTGATTGTTTGCGTGATTAAATCGATGGTTTCAGGTTCTATGGAGGGATTTTTTATATAAAATTCATAAAATGACGGCTCATACAGGTCAAGCGAGCTATAAAGCTCACTGGAGGTTACTTTAACATTACCATAAAACAGAAGCTCAAGTTTATCTGCATAAAGGAGGGTTGAAAATAAAAGATATATTAAAAACTTTTTTTTCAAGTAAACTCCAAACTTCAAGAAGTCACTATTTTAGCTCTTTTAGAGCCTCTATAACTTCATCTAAATTTTCTAACGGAATATGAACTTTCCACTCAGGCTCATTTGTATTTCCTGCCAAAGATATTCCAATACTAGCAACACTATGGCTTCCCTTGCCATAAGGCTCATCTATTTTTGTTATAGAAATAACCCCTTTTTTTGTTCCATTTAGCGCTATAGTTTTTGACATGTAAATCCTTTATCTCTAATTTATTTATTGTTTTATTAGTCTAGCTATTTTACCCTGAAGTTTTAGCCATAATCTGTGTTCCATCAGCGGAAATCCTGCAAATGTCATTCCGCTTTGATTGATACTCTTTGTAACTCCGCTTCTTGCAGCCATGGTCGTAAAAGGAGCGATGATAAGATGTCCTGCCGTCGCGCTCTGTCCGCCCATTACAACATTTCTTCCCAAGGTAGTTGAGCCCGCAATGCCAGATTGTGCAACAAGAACCGAGTGCTCGCCTATGATACAGTTATGTCCGACTTGAACAAGATTGTCTATTCTAACGCCATATTTTATAAGCGTAGTTCCAAAAACTGCCCTGTCTATGGCGGTTGAGCTTCCAATTTCTACATTATCCTCTACTACAACATTGCCGTTTTGGTATATTTTTCGATGTTCGCCAAGCTTGTTTGTCGCGAAACCAAAACCGTCACTTCCGATTGTCGTGTTTGCATGTATTATGCAATCGCTTCCGACTTTGCAATCTCTATATATTGTTACGCTTGGATATATTATAGTGTTATCGCCTACTACTGCATTTGCACCAATATAAACATGTGCCATAATCGTGCAGTTTTTGCCGATTATTGCGCCTTTTGCAATCTCCGCTTTTGGCGAAACAGTGCTGCCATCGCCTATTTGAGACCCAGCAAGAGAGTCATCTTCAATCGGAGGAGCAAAGTGTTTTGAGAGCGTTGCCATCTCCCAGTATGGGCTATCAACAACTAAAGCGACACAACCCTTAGGAACGAACTCTTTTGTAGATTTATCAACTATTATCGCACCTGCGTTAGAGCTCTCTATCTCTTTTATATATTTTGAATTTGCGACAAAGGATATTTCACTATTTGAGGCATCTTTTAAGGTATTCATCTTGGTTATATTAAAACTGATACCGTCAAAATCACTATTTATTATTTTTGATATTTCTTTTAAATCCATCATTTAACTCCTAGCCGTTTAGCTTCCCAATTTTTGCTTGAACTCTTTTCCAATCTCTGTGGTTCATAAGCGGAAATCCGCTGTAAACTCCGCCGCTCTCTGCTATGCTTTTTGTAACACCGCTTCTAGCGGTAAAGGTAGAAAACGGAGCTATACTTAAATGATCACTAAAAGCGCTCTGCCCGCTTATCACACAGTTGCGCCCAAGTTTTGTAGAACCGCCGACCCCAGTTTGCGCGACAAATATACAATACTCCCCAACATCGCAGTTATGCGCAATGTGTATAAAGTTATCCAGTTTTGTGCCTTTTCTGATTATAGTAGAGTTAAAAACTGCCTTGTCTATCGCGCAGTTGGCACCAATCTCCACATCGTCTTCTATGATAACATTTCCGTTTTGATAAATTTTGACATGTTCTCCTGTTTTTGTGTGAGAAAAGCCAAATCCGTCAGCTCCGATAACCGTTCCAGCATGCACAATACACCCTTTTCCAACTATACAATCTCTATAAACAGTCACATTTGGATATATGATAGTGTTGTCGCCTATCTGCACATTTGTACCGATGTAAGCACCAGCCATAATCGTTACGTTTGAGCCTATTACGGCACCGTTCTCAACTTTTGCCATAGAGTCTATGTAACTGTTAGAGCCTATTTTTGGCGATAAGAGTTCTATCTCTATTGGTTTTTTATTAAAAAGTTTTGTTATTTGTGCCATTGAGACAGAGACATCTTCACAAATAATATACGAAGAGTCTTTAGGAAGATACTCTACTAAAGAATTTGTTATTAAAAAAGCTTTTGCCTTAGATAAAGATAGCTCTGAAGAGTATTTTTTATGAACACCAAATGATAATTGTGAGGGTGAAGAGAGATTTAACTCATTCATAGAGTCTATCTCTAAATCTTCACCGACAAATGCGAGTTTAAGATGTGATGCAACACTGCTAAAAAGCATCGCCTTATCTCTCTAGTGCAACGGCACCGCTTCTTACAATCTCTTTTGGATTGTATTTATTTATAATTTTTAAAAAGTTATCAATTCTTTTTGGCTCGTCTGCAACCATGGCGATAATAACATTGTCTCCAACATTTGCAATCTTGCCGTTATATGCGGCGCATAGAGTTGCTATGTCGGTAATGTTTTCAGATATTGGAAATTTAATCAACGCCATCTCTTTTTCTACCAAATCAGCATGCTCATACACCTTTAAAACCGGTATAAGCTTATGAAGCTGTTTTGTAATCTGTTCTATCACACGGATAGAACCGGAAGTTACAATAGTAAGTCTTGAGTATCTGCTATCTGGAATCGGAGCAACGGTTAGTGATGTGATGTTATACCCACGACCTGAAAAAAGGTCAGTAATACGAGATAGCACACTTGCTTCGTTTACCACTATAACGGAGATAACTCTTCTTGCGTTTTCATCTTGCATTATTTTTTCTCCTTCTTCTCTAGTAGCATCATGTTAAACAGCGAACCGCCTGATGGAACCATCGGCATAACGTTCTCTAATCTCTCTATAATAACCTCAATAAATGCAACGATATTCTTCTCTACTGCATCTTTTAGCGCGGCATCAAACTCCTCTTTGGTGTTGACTCTGTAGCCGATACCGCCAAAGGCTTCTGCAAGTTTTACAAAATCAGGCTGAACGCTCAAATCTGTCTCGCTGTGTCTTTTGTCATAAAAAAGAGTCTGCCACTGACGAACCATTCCAAGGTAATTATTGTTCAAAATAATGTTAATTACAGGCAGTTTTCTCTCGACCGCAGTCATCAACTCCTGACAATTCATAAGAATCGAACCGTCTCCCGTAAAATTTATACTTATCTTCTCCGGGGAAGCTGCTTTTACACCGATTGCCGCCGGAAAACCAAAGCCCATTGTCCCAAGTCCGCCTGAACTTATCCACTGACGAGGACGAGAAAACGGATAAAACTGAGCTGTCCACATCTGGTGCTGCCCAACATCGGTAGAGATGTTTGCGCTATCGCCCAAAAGTTCGCCTACCCTCTCTATAACCCACTGAGGTTTTAATCTATCGGTATCTTCATGATACGTTAGCGGATGAAGCTCGTCGAAATTTCTGATAGTTTCTCTCCAAGATGAGTATTTCGCAGGATTAACCAGCGATGAGAGCTCAAGCATCTCGTTTACAACATTTTTAATATCGCCGACTATCGGATAATCAGCATTTACAAGCTTAGAGATACTGGCTGGATCAATATCGACATGTATAACGCCGGCGTTTTTTGCAAATTCAGAGAGTTTGCCCGTTACGCGGTCATCAAATCTCGCACCCAAACCTATAACCAAATCTGTCTCGCTCATAGCCATATTTGCCGCATAGCTTCCGTGCATACCAAGCATGGAGATTAGCAAATCGTCGTCATGGCTTAAAACACCTCTTGCCATAAATGTCTCAACAGCAGGAATTCCAGTTTTGCGAACCAATTCTCTAACTTCATAAGCCGCATTTGAGTTTACGATACCGCCGCCTAGATAAAAAAGAGGTCTTCTTGCTTTTGCAATAGCCTCCATCGCCTTTTTAATCTGACGTGGATTGCCTTTTGTATGAGGTTTGTACGTCTCTAACTGCAATTCAACAGAGTAGTCAAACTCCGCAATCTGAGCAGTTACGTCTTTTGGGATATCGACATGTACCGGACCGGGACGACCGCTTGAAGCGATATAAAATGCCTCTTTTAATACTCGTGCCAAATCACGTGCATCCGTTACAAGGTAGTTATGCTTAGTACAAGAACGGCTTATTCCGACCGCATCAATCTCTTGAAATGCATCAGTTCCGATTAGGCTCATAGGAACCTGCCCGCTTATAACGACCAACGGAATCGAGTCCATATACGCATCTGCAAGTCCAGTTACGGCATTTGTAAATCCGGGACCGCTCGTTATCATTGCAACGCCTACTTTTCCGCTCGCTTTTGAGTAGCCCTCGGCAGCATGCACAGCTGCTTGTTCATGTCTAGTTAAAATATGTTCGAAGTTATTTTGTTTATAAATCTCATCGTAGACATTCATAATTGCTCCGCCAGGGTAGCCAAATATTGTGTCCACCCCTTCTGCAATTAAAGCTTCAATGACCATCTGTGCGCCACTTATCTGCATGAAAAGTCTCCTCTTATAAAAAATTCGCCAATTATATATAAAATGAGCTATATTGTAAGTTAAAAGTTGATGTAATTTTTTACTCTAATATTGAATTAACTATCATTGATGGTCGCCAGCTGCCCATAGAGCCATATATTTGCGATTCGACATTGAGTTTTGTCTCTGGATACTCTGCTTGAAATATTACAAAAAAATCTCTAATTTCTTCGGTCAATCCATAGTATAAAATATAGTTTTTTATTCCATTTTCTATGATTCTCTGCTCTGTGTTTTCTTGAGCAGCTTTGTTAAGCTGGGCTATATAGCAGAGTGATAAAACAGCGGCTATATCCATATTTTTTGATTTTATTTTTAGATACTTTTCTAAAACTGTTTTAATTCCGGATATATCAGCGCCAGAGGCATATTCGGCAGCCGTTTGGATATCGCTCTCCCACTGCTCTTGAAGTCTTTTGCCATCTTCGCTGTCTCGCAGGATTGGAGAGATATCTAAAAGGTTGTAGGCTAAAATAGTCTCTCCAGACTCCATTGCATCAAAAAATTTATGTCTGTTTTCTATGTCTAGAATAATCTCTTTTGCTTCATCCTTAAAATCATCAAAATCAAGCAAAACACGAAAGATTTTTATTGCCGAGTGAGTATCGCCGTTGCCAAGCAAAATCTGAGCTTTTATATATAGTGAATCTGAGTATTTTATCAGCTCTTTATACTCAGGATACTCTTTTAAAAATGGGTTCTGTCTAATAAGTTCAAATGACAGTTTAAACTCTTTTTGCCCAAGGGAATCTCTAAATCTTTTATAAACATATACATTTTGTACCAGATGCTGAATAAGCACTGTTTTTTCACTTATTCCTCTGTATGGCATTAAAATCTCTTGGGCTTTGTGGCTTAGTTTTGGGTCAAGAAGATACGTTTTTGCAAGTGCAAATGTTTTTCTCCACTCCGCCTCCATAACTTTATAAACTTTTGTCTCTTTATAAAACGGATGGGTATTAGCAAGCGCATAAGCAAGGGCGATTTTTCTGTTTTTTATAAACATTAAAAACTTATCATACTCCGCATACTCTTGAATCAATTTTTGCATAATCTGTTTTTTAGCCGCAATTACAATGAAATTTTCAAACAATTTTTCTGCACTATTCTTGTCACTATTTTCAAGAAACTCTTTTGCCCTCTGGATTGTTTTATCCCACAACAAATCAAATACTTTAGATGTTTTTGTGTATTTAAGCAGCGGATTTTCTTCAACGCATGAGGACATTAAAGCATATTTTTTTTCCCTAAGCAGCTCTGTAAAATATTCTTCATTTTCAAAAATATTGTAAAAAAACAGATCTCCGCTGTCAGTTGCGATAATAAGCTCTTTAGCCGCTTCATCAAAATTCAGAGCGGTAACCGAACTACTTAGTTTTATGTATCTTCTAGATATTAACTCATAGCTGTTTAAGTCGTAAACCAGAATATATCCGAGTTTTGTGCCTAAAAAAAGAAAGGTATTCTCATATCCGAGGGCAGTTTGGGTAATTTCGTCGTGTATCCCCTGTAGTCTGGTGATCACTTTTGAAATGTTTAAGTCCCAAATTATTGCACTGCTCTTTTTATCAACGCTAAAAAGTCTGTTTTTGTCCAAAAATTGTAATTTCATCACAGGAGCAGAGTGTGCCCTTAGCTTGCTATTTGGCGCCATCATTGAGAGATTGTATATGGAGATGTTTTTGTCATAGCTTGCAGTTGCGACAAAATTACCCTCACTGCTAAATGCTATGTCATTTACGGAGTCAACATGTCTTGGAAGGGTAAAGGCGAGCTGAGCAGTGCTTATATCGACCCCGTATATCATGCCGTCATCACCGCATGAAAACATATATTTGTTTTTTGGGTCAATGCCAACGCAGGAGACTTCGCCTTGATGTCTACTTACCGTTGCTATAATTTTTCTATCTTTTGTATCATAAAGTTTTGACTCTTTTGCGTCCTGACTTATTGAAGCAAAGTATTTGCCATTCGAGCTAAAAGAGATAACTTTTGTTGAGTATCTCGGATGTAAAATATTCATCCTTGACTCATCTTCAACCGAGAGAGTCTGAATGTTTAGGTATTTTATGGTTGTAAAAGCATCAACAACTAAAAGTGTTTTGCTATTTAGAATTTGCGTATATATAATCGCTTCATCAAAATTACTTCTCTTCGTTGGGTTCATTATCTGCTTAATCTCTTATGTAATTTTCTTCTTTTAACACTCTATGAATAATTTGCTGATGCTCTTCGCCTTTAGTCTCTACATGCACTGTTACGTTTGCATCGCCGTAATCAAGCGAGATAGAGGTTCTGTCGTACGCAATATGGACAATATTTGCATTTAATTCTTGTAATATTTGTGTAAAACGCATCAAAGAACCGGGTTTATCTACCAACGTAACCGTCAGTTTCATTTTTCTGCCGGATTTTAGCAAACCTTTCTCTATTATGACGGAAAGCAGCGTAACATCCACGTTCCCGCCGCTAAGAACTACGGCTACTTTTTTACCCTTTAGATGCTCAAGCTTGTCATGTAAAAGTGCAGCAACTCCGACTGCACCGGCACCCTCAACAACAAGTTTTTGCTTCTCAAGTAAAAATAGAATCGCACTGGCTATCTCTTCATCGTCAACACTTATAAATCTATCTACCGTCTCTAGCATATAACCGAGAGTTATTGGCGAAGTGTCACGTACCGCAATGCCGTCTGCAATTGTTCTTACACTTAGGCTGTCCACGGTGGTTTTAAGGTCGAACGAGTTTTTAAGAGCAGGAGCGCCTTTTGCACTCACTCCGATAACCTCTATTTTAGGATTTATGCTTTTGATAGCACATGCCATGCCAGAGATAAGCCCTCCGCCGCCGACAGGAATAATAACCGCATCCAAATCTTTGCAGCCATCTAGTATATCTAGCGCCAGAGTGCCTTGACCTGCAATAACTTCATCATCTTCAAAAGGGTGAACAAAAGTAAGCGAATTTTTCTCGCCGTATAATTTTGCGTAGGCATATGCTTCGTCGTAGTTTGTGCCATGCAAAATAACCTCTGCACCGTAATTTTTAACGCCGTTGACTTTCGTAAGAGGTGTTGATTCTGGCATAACGATAACAGCTTTTATGCCGAACTTTGAAGCAGATAGTGCAACTCCCTGAGCGTGGTTTCCGGCACTTGC
>JAURYA010000034.1 GCA_030654155.1 Sulfurimonas sp.
TTAAATCTCTCTTGTAACATTTTTGCCGCAAAGAGAGAGTTATATTTCAGCTTTGCAAGAGGGTTGTCGGTTGTCGTAAACCCGTCTACCAGCTTATCAAGCCCAAGCTCGGCTATTGTCTCAACAATCGGAGAGAAAAGAGGAGAGTGCCCAGGCGTAGTTTCAAGGGTAATATATGTACTGTTTTTTAGTTTATTTATCAGTTCATCAAACAAAAAGTATCCTATTGATATAATTGCATTATTATAACAGATAGGGAACGAATATATGTTGAAATTAGCTGTTTTTGATTTTGATTCTACGCTTATGGACGGCGAGACGATAGATTTTTTTGCAGAGGAACTGGGTCTCGGTGAGCAGGTTAGTAAAATAACCGAAGCTGCAATGAACGGAGAGCTTGATTTTTTTGAATCGCTTCAGCAGAGAGTAGGGCTTTTAAAAGGGCTGGAGTACAGTGTAGTTGAGAGAATTAGCAAAAACCTGCCATATATGAAGGGTGCTAAAGAGACAATTGCCGAGCTAAAGGGCAGAGGCATGAAAGTGGTCTGTTTTAGCGGCGGATTTAGAAGTGCCACCGGATATGCGAAAAATATTTTGGGCTATGATGCGGATTTTTCAAACGTGCTACACCACAAAAATCAGATACTTACAGGACTTGTCGGCGGAGATATGATGTTTAACTACTCCAAAGGTGACATGTTGGTTCGTCTGCAAGGTTTGCTAGGTGTAAATGAAAATGAGACGTTAGTGTGCGGAGATGGGGCAAATGACCTCTCAATGTTCGCTCATGCAGGAACAAGAGTCGCTTTTTGCGCAAGAGAAATTTTACGCAAAGAAGCAAATATAATAGTCGAAACAAAAGACTTAACACAAATATTAGGAAAAATTTAATGTTAGAAAACAGTATCTGGAGACAGTATAACAGCGAGAATAGTTTTAGAGGGTTATTGGCTAAATTTTGTAAATTAAACGAGATTGATCTTATAGAAGAGGACAAAGCTTTATATAATGCGCTTAAGACGAAATTGACAAAAAGAGAGTTAAAACTTTTTGCAATGGATAGTGCAAATTTGGGCGATGAAAAAATAAAATCTGAATTTTCATGCAACGATGAAGAGTTGGAAAAAGCTAAATTTAAACTCTATAAAAAGCTAAAGCAGGACAAAGTCCGTTTGAGTTTCAGAGAAGGAAACGCAGAAGATTTTAACGACTAAAACGAACACCTCTGTTTTAGTGTGCAACATCAATTAGACAGGATAATCTTGAAGGAGACCCTTCTTGATTTTTCTTTATCTTCGTTTTTATCAACCACTACTTTTTTAGCAAAGCTTAATCCGCTTCCCTTTATTACTTCACTTAGCAGCTTTTGACTCTCTTTGTTTTGGTTGTTGAAAATATGGCTAAGTGTTGCAAATGAGCGTTTCATCGAGAGTTCTTCGTTATTTATGTATCTTTGCGAAAAGTCTGTTGTTCCCCACTCGCTTGAGGTATGACCGCTAATCTCAAGCGTACCTATGCTCTCTCTGTTTTTATGTAAAAATGGTAAAAGCTTATTGCCAAATTTTTGTAAAAACTCTTTTTGTTTGTTTGTAAGCTCATACTCTGCAACTTTAAAATATAAATTTTTATCTACCAGATTTATAGATAAATCCTCTTTTATGGTGATTTTATTTGCCGCTATCTCTTCTTTAAATATATTTAATAATTCATTATAAAAATTTGTTGAGTTGTTCGATGTTTTACTCTTTGGCGCTTCGGCCTTTGATGTTTGAGCCATAGATAAATTTCTGTTTAATTTTACAATCCACATGTTAGTCTCTTGTGAGCCTGCATTTGTATAAACTCCCACAACGCCTATCTGCGAATTATGGAGCACGGTTAAGGCATTAAAGGTATCATGCTCATCCGACCCATAGTGCTCTTGCGTCAGCATAGAAAATTTACTATCAAGCAGCATCGCAAGACCGTCTGTGTTGTAGTTGTCATGAACATACCCGACACCGACAATCTTGCCGTCGCTAAACTCCTTTATATCTTTTAAAACACTCGAATAGGTTGTATGAATTATCTTCTCTTGTAAAATATTTTTTTGCAAATCTATCTTGAGCAATTTTATCTGCTCTTTACCCATTTCATCCACTTCAGAGAGCGATAAAGCAAAACTGTTGTCTCTTAGTCTAATAATTTTATACGGAGTAATGTTTTTTTTATTTTCAAACTCTTTAATCCAGATTTTATCCCCATTTTGAGTAATCCGCATAATGGATATATTTTTTGATTTTTCGCTATTTGTCTGACCCAGAACCATAATAGAGCCGTCATCCGCCTCCGCTGCATCAACTCCGATATCATCGTAACTTGTGCCGTACTTCTTGCTCCACAACTTAGTTCCATTGCTTGAAAATCTTGTTAAATATATATCATTCAAGCCAAGTCCGCCGTTAAAAATATTGTCGCTATAGGGTTTTGATGTTGTTGATGAACCGATTGTTAAAATTCCGCCGTCGCGAAGCAAAATTATCTTGTTCATTTTGTCTTGATTTTGCGTTCCGAATATCTCTTTAAAGATTGTATTTGCATTTGAGTCAAGTTTTAAAACTACAAGCGAGCCCTCAAATGTGTATCCGCCGACAAAATATCCATTCTCAGGAGTTTTTACAACTCCTACTGCTTCGCTGAAATTTGGTAAGTTTATTGATTTTCTAAGAGTTATATCGGCTTGATTATCTACTTTTACCAGATGTATTTGCGAGCCGTGAGCACTTGAGAGTGATGAGAGATAATCATATGCGTTTGTATATGTTGCATCTGAGCTCGATGAGTTGTTTTTATATGTTTTAATAAATCCGACAGCACTTATTGAGCGGTCATAATCCTCAGTAACACCAAGAAGCGCATTGTTAAACGGTTCATTTATTACAACTGAGAAATCTGTTGTTTTTGCATATAGAGAAGATATAAGTAAGATAGTTATTAGGATATGATGCATATTGCTACTTTTTTACTATACATGTAGCAAAAAATATTCCTAAATTTGTATGAAAAAAAGATGAGGTGGGTATGTGTGGTGCAAAAGCACCAAAAAACCTAAAATAGGTTACTAAATGCCCGTGGGCATTTAATAAAAGTTATCTTAAATTTTCAAATGGAGCAGTTACAACTGTTTTTCTAGTTACAGTATATGGAACCAATGCCGCAGCACGAGCTCTTTTGATAACTGTTGCAATCATATCTTGGTGACGTTTACAGTTACCAGTTAAACGGCGAGGCATAATTTTGTATTTTTCTGAAAGAGAGAAGCGAAGAGCTCCTACATCTTTATAGTCCATGAAATCTACTTTTGCTTCACAATATTTACAAAATCTTTTTTTGTACTTTCTTCTTTCTGCCATGTTGTTTCCTTTTTTTATCTATTTTCTAAAATGGAATTTCATCTTCATCAATGTCGATTACAGGAATAGAGCTACTGCTAGGCATCTGCTGAGTACTCGGCTTTTGATAGCTTTGTGGTTTCTGCTGTTGATAACTAGGCTGCTGATAATCTTGCTGAGCGGATTGACCTTGTTGAGCAGGATATTCATCCCCTGAACCTTGGTTACCGCCCTTAGAGTCTAACATCTGCATAGTTTCAACAACAACAGAGTGCTTAGAGCGTTTCTGTCCGTTTTGATCTACCCATTGATCAAAGTTAAGTCTACCTTCTACTAGGATTTTACTCCCTTTTCTAAGGTATTGGTTGGCAATCTCAGCACTTCTAGCAAAGAAAGTGATGTCTACAAAACATACTTCCTCTTTTTTTTCGCCGTTTACGGTGAATTTGCGGCTTGTAGCAATAGAACTATTTGCTATGCCCATTCCGCCCTGAGTGTATCTGAGCTCGATATCTCGAGTTAAATTTCCAACCAAAATAACTTTGTTATACATGAATTTTCCTTGTTTGTTTAGGCTTTAGCCAATTACTCTGCTACTTCCTCAGCTTCTTCTTCAAGCGCTGCAGGTACTGCAACTTCTTCAACTTTTGCTTCTCCAGCAGGTAATGAAGCTTTTTTATTAGCTTTCATTACTAACTGATTCCAAGCTGCAACTTCACGATTTGTATCGTATTTGATAGTTACAAAACGAAGAAGGTTTTCGTTAATACGGAAACGTCTTTCAATCTCACTAATTGCCGAAGGAGCAATTGAGTAGTACATAACGTAGAAGTAACCACGTTCGTTTTTGTTAACAGGATATGCTAATTTTCTCATACCCATAGTGTCTCTAGCAGCTATTTCGCCACCGTTAGAAGTGATAATTTCTTCGATAGCAGTAATGCTAGCTTGAATCTCTTCTGCCGTTAATGTTGGTTTTACGATTACTAGGTTTTCGTAATTTCTCATAGAGTATAATCTCCCTTTGGTATTTTGCCCATCATTAAATGATGTAAGGCTTTTGTTTCCCTTTCGGATGTGTATATATCGAAAAAATAATCGATACAAAGAGAAAGGAACGCGGGATTATACAAAAAATATACTTAAAAAAAGCAATAGAATGCTATTTAGTATTGTTGCAAATAGATATAAATAATATCTATTTTATTTTTTTAGGATATAGTTTTATCAATTATTAATGGAGAATATATGCCAAGAAGAAAAAAATCTACTCCTAAAAAACAGTCAAATATTTTAACCTATGTAGCTTGGATTTTAGTTTTTGTAGTAGTTATTATGGGTTCCATGGCTGTGGGATACTATCTCGGATATGAGAATTCAAAAAAAGATGCGCTTAAGAAAGAGAGCTCCAAAGAGCAAAAAAGATTGTCAGTTGTTAAAAAACTTGAGGATGAAAGCGCTAAAAAAGATGAGTTGAGTGTAAATAACAGACTTAAAGAAGTGTTGAAAAAAGAGAGCAAGCCTGCAGACGGCGCTGAGGGGATTAAACCTGCACAAGAGAGCAAGCTGCGTGAAGAAGCCAAGCCGGCAAAAGAGGATAAGCCCACTAAAGAGAGCAAGCTGAGCGAAGGGACCAAACCGGTAAAAGAGACTAAGCTGGTTGAAGCTAGCGAAGAGGCGGCAAAAGAGTACGAGGATGCTTCGCATGAGGTTGATGATGCCGTTTTGCCAAAACCTCCAAAACGTGAAATTGTAAAAAGTTCTGCCAGACCAAAACTGGCAATTATCATAGATGATGTAAGTGTTCAATCACATGTCAGTGCCATAAAGGGGCTTAAGCTCCCAATCACAATGTCTTTTCTGCCGCCGAGCAAAGCTAGACCAAACTCTCATATTTTGGCTGCCAAAGAGGAGTTCTACATGGTTCACCTACCGATGGAAGCTCAAAGTTTTAAAGCAGAGGAACCGCTTACGCTAAAGATAGATGATTCTCAACTAAAAATATCGCAAAGAATTGTTGAATTAAAAACATTATTTCCGCGCGTAGGCTATATAAATAATCATACCGGAAGTAAATTTACCGCGAACGAGCCTGCTATGGATAAGTTAATATCCACACTTAAGAGCCAAAATATAACTTTTGTGGACAGCAGAACTACCGGTAATTCAAAAGCGTCAAAAGTATCTAAGAAGTACGGTCTCAACTATATCGGCAGAGATGTCTTTTTGGACCATCAGATGGATAAGCCGTACATACTGTCGCAAATAAAAAAAGCTATTGAAATTGCTAAAACTCATGGAAGCGCAATAGCCATAGGGCATCCGCATGCAAACACCATTTTAGCGATTAATGAATCAAAAAAACTTTTTGCAGATGTTGAGCTGGTTTTGGTAGAGGGGCTCTAGTAAAATGGGTTTGGTTCAGTACGAAATTCCTGAACTGTTATCTATGAAAAATTATCCGAAGCAGCTCTCATATGATGGAAATCTTGGGTTGCTAAATGGAACAAAAATCTCTATAGTCGGAAGCAGAAAACCGACACAATATTCCCGTCAATGTATTCAAAAACTCTCATCATCTTTGTCAAACAGCGGAATCTGTGTTGTAAGCGGCGGCGCAATGGGCATAGACGCAATGGCGCATGCGGGAGCAGGGGCATCAAACACCATTTCGGTCTTACCCTGCGGTATTGATATGCGTTATCCGGCAGTAAATAAAAATCTCTTAAACGACATACAAAAAAATGGACTTTTACTTAGTCAGTTTGAGACTCTATACAGCGCAACACCATGGAGTTTTGTTGTTAGAAAT
This sequence comes from Sulfurimonas sp., assembly GCA_030654155.1. Taxonomy (GTDB): domain Bacteria; phylum Campylobacterota; class Campylobacteria; order Campylobacterales; family Sulfurimonadaceae; genus Sulfurimonas. The sequence continues at coordinate 6,184 of JAURYA010000034.1, forward strand.
GAGCTAGTAGTGGCACTTGGAGAGGTGTTAGTAGTTGGCGAGGCAGATTTAGAGAGTGGAACCATGCGAAGTGTGGAGTTTGCTCTAAAAATGGGCAAAGAGATTTTTGTGCTTCCGCAGCGTCTTGGCGAGAGCGGCGGTACAAACCAACTTCTTAAAGAGTCAAAAGCAAAAGTAATTTATGATATAGATGAGTTTGTCGCAAGATTTTCTACATGTAGAAATGTTCAACTCAAAAATGAGGATGATTTTACTAAGTTTTGCAGTACAAACCCGACTTATGACGAGGCTTTGGCAAACTATCCAAATAGAGTTTTTGAAGCTGAGCTTAGCGGTGAGATAAAGATACAAAATGGCAGAGTTGTAAAATTATAGTATTAGCATAGCATCGCCGTAAGAGTAAAATCTGTATCTATTTTCTATGGCTGTTTTATATAGCTCCATGGCTTTTTCTAACCCTGTAAAAGAGGCAACAAGCATCAAAAGTGTTGATTTTGGCAGGTGAAAATTTGTAAGCAGATGATTTACTCTTAGTGGTTTGTTGTCTGGATGCAAAAATAGGTTTGCCTCGCCTTTTTGTAAATTTTTGTTTCTTGCATAAAACTCTATAGTTCTTGTAGAAGTTGTTCCAATGCTCAGTATTGGAGTGTCAGATTCTAGAAGTTTCTTTGCCTCATCTGAGATATCGAAATATTCCGAGTGCATTGGATGCTCTGTTATAATATCGCACTCAACAGGCTTAAATGTTCCGCTTCCGACATGCAGAGTAACATAAGCATGCGCAAAACTGTTGCAAATTCTCTCATGCTGCTCTTTTGTAAAGTGCAGAGATGCGGTTGGAGCCGCAACGGCACCTTCTTCTTTGGCAAATACGCTTTGGTATTGGCTCTCATCCTCTTTAGCGTCTTCTCTTTGAATGTATGGCGGGAGTGGAACATGTCCTATTTTGTCTATAATAGGGAGCAACTCTTCAAAGCGCGGAACAGTTGCATTTTGATAAAAGTTTACAACTCTGCTTCCGTCTTCATGCAGCTCTTTTACAACTGCTACTAAATTTTCATCAAAAAAAATCTCGCTTCCTAGCTTTACTTTGCCTCTGATGTAAACATTTACATCATAAGCATTTAAGGCTCTGTTTATCAGAAGCTCAATTTTCCCGCCGCTTGGTTTTTTCCCAAACAGTCTGGCTTTTATGACTTTTGTATCGTTAAAGATAAGTGCGCAGTTTTTTGGGATAAATTTTTCAAAATCTGAAAATTTAACATGTAGAATCTCATCTGTTTTTCTATTGTAAATAAGAAGTTTTGCACTGTCTCTGGGGCTTGCAGGATGAGTCGCTATAAGCTCTTTGGGAAGTAAAAAGTCATAACTGGATGTGAGCAGCACATTGGCACTCACATTAATTCTCTATTTGTTTAGTGTCGTTGTCAATCTCTTCGTCTTCATCTTCATCCTCAAGCGGAGGAGCAGGATTCACGGCTCTAACAATTAAGATGGAGATAGCATATAAGAAAATCAACGGAATTGCCATAAGCAGTTGGGTCAAAACATCTGGAGGAGTAAGAATCGCAGCAACTATAAAGATAATTACAATAGCGTATCTAAAAAAATCTATCATATTTCTATCGTTTATCATGCCAAGAAGTGCTAATGTATATGCAAAAACAGGGAGCTCAAAAGCAATTCCAAAACCAAATAAAATTTTTGTGAAAAAGCCTACATACTCTTCTATATTTATAAGCGGAGTAAATTTAAAACTACCAAATTCAATAAGAAATGCAAATCCCAAAGGGGTGACAAAATAGTAGGCAAACAAAACACCGACGCCAAACATTATTGTTCCGCCTAGTATAAACGGGATAACCATTTTTTTCTCGTTCGCATATAGAGCAGGAGCAACAAATGCCCATATTTGAGCAAGAATAATAGGCAAAGAACCTAGAATTGCCGCAAAAAAGGAAACCTTAAGGGCTACAAAAAATGCTCCGCCGACCTGATTTGTAGTAACCATTCCCTCTGCAGCATGAACAGAGATTTTACCTACCTCTAAAAGAGCTGTTTTTAGAGGCGCTACTATCCATGCCAAAAGCGGTTCATGAAAGGAAAACATAACAAAAAACATTACAACAAGAGTGGCAACTGAGATTGCTAATCTTTTTCTTAGTTCAATTAAGTGCGGTCTTATCTCATCAAACATTTGTGCTATCTTCTTTTTTCTTTGGGAGTGTTACTTCATCGGGTTTGTTTTGAGGCTGACTTGTTTGTTTCGGTCCTTCAAATAACTCCTCATAAGAAAAAGAGTCATCTTCTAGTGTTGTAAGTTTTGCTGCCATTTTTTTAATGTCTGTTGCATCTTTTACCTGATTTCCTGCATCTAGCAGCTCTTTTTTGTACGCCAAAGCCTCATCTTTCATGGTTTTGACATTCATCTCTTCTTCTAGAGTATCTTTTATAGTGCCGATAGTATTTTTTGCATTTTTAAAAAATTTAGCTATCTGAACCATTGCTTCCGGCAGTTTATCCGGACCAAGAAATAAAATAGCGATAATAGCAATAACAACTATTTCAGTAAAACCCATACCAAACATAAAAAATCCTTAAATTATAATGAACGACGATTCTAACTAAAAAATAATTAATTTATGATATAAAGAGTGCAATTTCATCTGCTAAAAGATAGTCGTTGTTATAAAAAGTATCATTTTTTATTATTAATTTTTTTTCTTGAACTAAAAGTTCCGCTTTTTTTAACTCATCTATATTTAAAATTGTCTTAGACACACCGACACAAGAACGAAGTCCTAAAAAAATCTGTTCCATCTTTTTATCTTCAACAGTCAGCGATTCTATTTTGATATTTAGCGGATTGTCTATGTACTCTTCAACGCTATTTGTAGGGTAATATCTCTCTAAATCCAGCTTGCCAACAGCGCCGCTGCCTAAACCTATATAATCTTTGTACTCCCAGTATCCAAGATTGTGTTTACTTCTGTATGAGCCAAAGTTGCTTATCTCATACTGCGTAAAACCAAAGTCTGCTATCTCTTTAAAGAGCCACGACGTAAGCGATATCCTCTCTTTTGACATGTGCGGTTTTTTTTCAAACGGCGTACCCTCTTCAATACTCAGGGCGTAAGCGCTCAGGTGATTTATAGGCAGAGAAAAAGCAGTTGTGAGATCATGTTTTAAAAGCTCTTTTGTGTCGCCGAGTGTTGCATATATCAAGTCAAGAGATAAATTTTTAAACCCTATCTCTTTCGCATTTAAAATCGCCTCTTTTGCATCATCGGCCGTGTGAGCACGATTTAAAAGTTTAAGCTTCTCTTTGTCAAAACTCTGCACACCGAAACTTATGCGGTTTACTCCAAGCTTGTGCATCCCCTCAAGCCACTCATAGTTTGCGCTGTTTGGATTTGCCTCGCTTGTTATCTCGATGTTTTCGCCAAGATATGGTTTTAACATGTCAAAAAGTTTTTCATACAGTTTTGGCGCTACCGTTGATGGTGTTCCGCCGCCGATAAAAAGCGATTCTATCTCACATTGTCCAACCTTAAATCTCTCTAGTTCAAACTTAAGCTGAGTGCAAAGAGCATCCATATAGGCATCTTTTAGATGAAACTTGTCAACGTATGAGTTAAAGGCGCAGTATGAACACTTGGAGTCACAAAATGGAATATGGATATAAAGTAACAAATCTACTCTCCTGAGCTAAAGATTGGAATTATAACTTTATTTCTCTTTTTAAACCAAAACGATTAATGTTGATTAAAGCAATATGTGATAAAGTTGTATAAATTTTATTTATAGCAAAGGCTAGTGAATTGTTGAATTATTTAGATAAAGTACAAGAGTGCCTAAGAGAGCTGGAAGGGTTATATGTTGGTGGCGATGAAGAGCAAAAAGCCATTATAGCCTTATCTTTAGAAAATATTATAGGCCAAAAAGAGCTTTCCCATAACTTTTTAAATACAAATAAAATAGAAAAAACAACAAACCTGCCAAACAGAGAGGCTCTTATGGAGGATATCTCTCATCTCAAAAACGAAGCTATGCTCATCATACTTCACATGAATCAGATAGAGGCCGTAAAACAGCTCTACGGCTTTGAAATTACCAAAAAGGTAATCGTTGACAAGAGTGAAAAGCTAGAACATCTAATTAAAGAAACAGAAGCAACTCTATACAGCATAAATCTTCAAAAATTTGCGATTTTGGTAAAAGAGAGAATGTTTTTTGACAAATATCTCTCTATTTTGCAATTTTCTATTTTTAATAATATGGATTGCTGCAAATACTGCACAGATGACGGAGAAGATATAATAACCGACTTTACAGCGGGGGTAGCTTACGGCATTGAGCATCTTCACCACACTGCAAACGTCGCGCTTCAAGAAGCGACCATATCAAAAGAGAACTATAAAATATATGACACCGTTTCGGAATGTGCAATCACAAAAAAGATGACGCTAAATAAGCACAAAGTCTATAAAGACGCGTTGCATGAGGGTTATGTGGTTCCTTACTTTCAGCCTATAATCGACGCAAGAGACGACTCTGTTATGAAGTATGAGGCACTTGCGAGACTTCTGCTCCCTGATGGTACCATTGTAGCGCCGTATCACTTTTTAAATGTAGCGTTAGAGGACAAAACTTTTGAGTTTTTCACAAGACAGATGATGCAAAAAGTTTTTAATATTTACGACAAGACATCTGCGCAGATATCTATGAACCTGACATATGAAAATATAAAGTCAAAGACAATGCTCGAGTATATAAAAAACAGGCTTGAGAAATACGGCGGAGAGAGAATCACTTTTGAGATAGTCGAAACCGAAGAGATAGAAGATTATGAAGTTGTTGAGAATTTTATCCTAATGATTAAAGAGTATGGATGTAAAATCTCCATAGATGATTTTGGCTCAGGCTACTCAAATTTTACAAACCTTGTAAAATTAAATATCGATTTTATCAAGATTGACGGTCTTCTTATAACAAAGTTGCTTAGCGATGAGAAAGCCAGATTGATAGTTCAAGGATTGATTCATTTTGCAAAAAATATAAATATAAAAACAATTGCGGAGTTTGTGAGTTCAAAAGAGCTCTCAGAGTGCGTTAAAGAGCTCGGTGTAGATTATATTCAAGGCTACTACTACGGAGAGCCTAAAGACGCTACATTTTATAATCTTTTATAAGTTTTAGCGCCAGCTTTTACTACGCTTTAGTGCGTAACATCAGCTAGAGAGGCTGCTTAACGTATGAATAATCTCATCCATTTTAGTGCTGATTAGACTAATCTCATCTGAGATGTCGTTAACCTCGCTGGCATTTCTGTTTAGTGCATCAGAACTCTCAGATATTGACTGAATAAGAACATTAGTAGTGGCAGATGTCTCAGCCAAACTCTTTTGTGTTCTCTCTGCCAGTTTACGCACTTCATCCGCAACGACCGCAAAGCCTCTTCCGTGTTCACCTGCACGTGCTGCTTCAATAGCTGCATTTAGTGCCAAAAGGTTTGTCTGCTCTGCTATGTCGCCTATTGTTGCTAAAATAGTTTTAGTCTCATGTGCGTTTGATACAAGAGTTTGAAGGTTATGAACCATATCGTCCTCTTTTTTAGCAACGTTGTGAATTCTGTTTACAGCGTCGTTAATCATCTTTTTTAAATCTTTGATTGTAGAGTTAGTGATTGTTGAGATAGTCTCGTTTAGTTTGTTTGAAGATTCAACAATAGTGCTTTGATGATCTTTATTTTTCTCTTCCATGTCGCCAAGTGCTTGTCCAAGAGCGTTAATGTTTGTAAGAAGCTCGGCCATTTTAGCCTCTACGTGAATCTCACTTCTTGTTTCAAACGACCCCTCTGAAAACTTTTTCAGTGTCGCTATTGCATTGTCAAGATTTTTTTCAGAAGAGCCTAGCATATTGTTTAAAGAGTTTCTTAGCACATGGACATAAGGAGTCTTTGAATCAGTCTGAACTCTGCATGAGTAGTGCCCTTTTGAGACCTTATCGGTAAGCAGAACCATCTCTCCGGCAACTTTTGTGTCATCCAAAATAGATTTTTGATAAGTTGTAACAATTTTGTTGAAGTTTATCTCAGCTTCATCGCTGCTGTTTTCATCTATACTGACTTTGTTTCTTTTAAACTCCATCATCTCAATCAGTTCTAATCTTTTTTGATTAAGAGCTTGAGATTTTTTGCCGCTATTTTGCATATTTAGGGCAAAAGTAACTATAAAGGTTACAACAGCCAAAACAGCCTGTATTGCAGTCGAATCAGTTAAAAACAGAGAGCCTATAAGAAGTGCAAATGCAAGAGCTATTGTTGTGTTTTTTAAATTATTGTTCATTCTTTATTTCCTATCTTAATGTTTTATAGAGTGCTTCGGCTTCTTGAATCTCTTGAGGCGAAGGCTTTCTTCTGCATGAGAGGTATGTTTGAGCCTGTCTTGTCTCGTCATACATCGGGTAAACAGTCGCATATACCCAGTAGAATCCGCCGTCTTTAGTGGAGTTTTTTACATAGCCGGTCCAGATTTTCCCGCTCTTTATAGTCTCCCATAAATCCTTAAATGCCGCTTTCGGCATATCTCTGTGGCGAACTATATTGTGAGGTTTTCCGACAAGTTCATGTATGTCATAGCCCGCAACCTTACAAAAATCATCGTTGGCAAAAAGTATAATACCCTTTGCATCAGTCTGAGAAACCAGAAAATCGTCACTCTTTAGGACGTACTCTTTCATTATAATCCCTTTCTTTGAAATATGTCACAATTGTAACATATTAAAAACAAAATTTTTCTCGAAATTAGTTTATTTTAATAGCAACTTTTGTATAATCGCATCAATATTATACGAAGTGAGACTATGAGCAAAAAAGATTTATATCGCCCAAATGTCGCGATGATTATCGTCTCAAGCTGTTATCCAGAGACAAAAGAGATTTTCTTGGCACAAAGAAATGACATGAGCGATGTATGGCAGTTTCCTCAAGGCGGGATAGATGAGGGAGAAGAGGTTACAGAGGCACTCTTTCGCGAACTTTTAGAAGAGATAGGTACCGATAAAGTAGAGGTGATTGCTGAGTTTCCAGAGTGGATATCTTATGATTTTCCTCCAAGAATTGCCGAGACGATGAAGCCTTTTGTCGGACAGATACAGAGATATTTTCTGGTTAAGCTGCATGAAGAGGCAGCAATAAATATCAATACGCATGAGCCTGAGTTTAGCGACTATAAGTTTGTAACTGCCGATGAAGCTTTAGCTTTGAGTGCTAGTTTTAAAAAAGATGTTTATAAGAGTGTGATAAATTATTTCAAAGAAGAGGGATTATTGTAGATGTTGATAGTTCAAAAATTTGGTGGAACAAGCGTTGGCGATGTAGAGCGCATACAAAATGTGGCAAATCGTGTAGCTAAAACAAAAAAAGCCGGAAATGATGTTGTCGTAGTTGTTTCAGCTATGAGCGGGGAGACAAATAAGCTTGTTGCTTACGCAGAGCACTTCTCAAAAAATCCCTCACGCGCAGAGGTGGATATGCTTCTTAGCTCCGGAGAGAGAGTAACTGCCTCCCTTTTGGCTATTGCGCTAAGTGAGATGGGATTTCCCGCAGTCTCAATGACGGGAAGAAAAGCAGGGATAGTAACTGACAATATCCATACAAAAGCCCGTATTGAAGAGATAAATCCAGCGGCTATGCAAGAGGCTATAAAAGAGGGCAAAATAGTCGTAGTTGCAGGCTTTCAAGGCGTATCGCAAGATGGGAATGTAACTACTCTTGGGCGCGGAGGAAGCGACCTCTCGGCCGTTGCAGTGGCAGGGGCATTAAAAGCTGATTTATGTGAAATATATACAGATGTTAGCGGGATTTTTACAACTGACCCTAGAATCGAACCAAAAGCAAAAAAACTTGAACACATCTCCTATGATGAGATGCTCGAACTTGCATCTTTAGGCGCAAAAGTGCTTCAAAACCGCTCTGTGGAGCTAGCAAAAAAATTAAACGTAAATCTAGTAACAAGAACAAGCTTCTCCGATGAAGAGGGAACATTAATAACTAAGGAAGAGAATATCATGGAAAAACCGTTAGTAAGTGGAATCGCACTGGATAAAAATCAGGCTCGTGTCTCATTGGTTGGCGTAAAAGATAGACCGGGAATCGCATCGGATATATTTACAAAACTCTCAAATAACAATGTAAATATTGACATGATTATCCAAAATGTAGGACATGACGGCAAGGCAAATATCGACTTTACCGTTCCTGTTAGTGATTTAAACGATGCAAAGAGAGTAATGGATGTTTTTGTAAATGAGTCTGAAGTTGATGAGGTCTCTTACGATGAAAATATCTGCAAGGTTTCAATTGTCGGTGTTGGTATGAAATCTCACACTGGCGTTGCAGCAAAAGCATTCTCTACAATGGCAAGTGAAAATATAAATATAAATATGATTTCAACATCAGAGATAAAAATCTCTATGATTATTGCCGAAAAATATGCAGAACTCTCAGTTAGAGCTCTTCATAACGCTTACGAGTTAGATAAGTAGTCCAATGCAAGAATTTGCTCAGTGGAGTTTAGACGCTATCAGAGAAGAGGGCGGTTGTTTCAGCTGGCTGGAAGAGCAGCGCTTTGATTGGACGACCACTACTTCTCAAGCATTAGAGCAGATACTAGAGGGTAAAACTATCATCCTTATTGTGGATGAGAAGAGAAAATGGCTTGAGAGATATATTCTTGACTTTTTAAACACATCTTCGATGGACCGTCCTCTGCTTCCAATCATCGCCATTGACAGCATGTATAGACATTACAATAATGTAAGCGGCGGAGAGATGATTGATATGGTTGAGGATATGATATCTCTAGCGCATAAAGATGATTACTTTTTTTGGTACATAGGCAGAGGCGATGACAAAAGAGCCGATATCGCAAAAAGAAAAGATACGAGCTACTTTTGGATTTTTGACGAAGAGTATCTAAACGCATTTAATCTAAAGTCTTACGACAAAACGCTTGATATAAAACTACTGCAACTTTACCGCCTCTTTAACGCATCTTTAAATGCGGCGATGTTTGGAGAGGTTGATGTCAGCGTATGATTTTAAAAAGAGTCATATTCTTATCTCTACAAACATAGAAGCTGAATTTGAGAGATTAAAAGAGCGGCTTATGCCAAGCAGGGTTGTCGGTTTTATAGAAGATGAGTTTAAAATAGAACATGCAAAAGCGGTCGTTGCGGAGTCCTACATAAGCGAATCTGAAACAAAGTATTTGATACTCGGCGCCAATAACTTCAACGCAGTTTCACAAAATTCGCTCCTTAAAGCCTTAGAAGAGCCTCCTAGAAATATAGAGTTCATAATTATCTCTCCTACAAAAGCAAACCTTCTTCCTACTGTTCGCTCAAGAATGCCGATTTTCAAGGGTGAAACAGACCATAGCACTCAAGAGATTAGCCTAAACCTCGCTAAAATAGAGTATGCTGAGGTTTTTGAATTTTTAAAAACAAATGTAAGAGCCAAAAAAAGTGAAGCAAAAAATTTAATAGAAGCGCTTTATCACAGAGCGACGGTTATAGACAAGCTTATATTGAGTATTTCCCAGCTAGAAAATTTTGACAGAGCTTATAGACTTTTAGAGCTAAACTCAAGACCGCAAAGTGTTTTGGCGATGATTATTATGAGTTTTGTAGGAGAAAAAAATGCAAATTGAACTACTTTCAAACACTTTAAATATAGAGAAATATTTAAAAGAGTTGGGCGTTGATGACGGCGGAATAAGCATACTGGCTTCAAAAGCGACGCACCATGTAGTCTATATAAGAGAGTTGCATGTCGGTGCGGCAAATATTTTAAAACAAGACGCTCTTAGCATTGGGGCAGATTTAGCAGTGCCTCGCGGAACTGTTGTCGCAAAGACGCCGCATGTCGACTGCATACTCATTGCTACAACAAGGCAGCTGCAGACGCTCAGCAAGAAAGAGCTTCTCCAACCATTCGGTTTAAAAGATGTGGCTAAAAAACTCCAAGATATTTTAAAGATTAAAAAACCATCAATGACAGAGGTTATGGGTGTTTTAAATGCGAATAACGACAGTTTTTTTGCGGCTTCAAGATTTAAAGAGGGCAGCGTTATAGAGGCAATAGAGAAGATGATAGAGGACGGGGCTAGCATTATAGATATCGGCGGAGTTTCATCTGCTCCTTCCTCTATACATGTAGATAAAGATGAAGAGCTAAGAAGAGTAAGACCGATATTTGAGATAATTAAAAAAGAGAAGTTTTATAACAGAGTAAAATTCAGCATAGACAGTTATGAGCCAGAGGTAATATCTTGCGCACTAAAGAGCGGATTTGGAATTGTTAACGATATTACCGGACTCTCGAATGACGATGTTTCTAAGCTTTGCGCCAGTAATGGAGCTAGAGCGGTTATAATGCATATGCAGGGAACTCCTCAAACAATGCAGGATAAGCCTGAGTATGAAAATATATTGAGCGATGTTTACTCTTTTTTTGAGCAGAGAATAAAAAAAGCAGAATCATTGGGTGTAAAAGATATAGTGTTGGATGTGGGAATAGGGTTCGGAAAAACTCTGGAGCATAATTTGATGCTGATAAAACATTTAGAACACTTCTTAACCCTTGGAAAGCCTCTGCTTGTAGGCGCTTCAAGAAAGTCAATGATAGATAAAATTTCACCTTCATCGGTTGATGAGAGACTCGGCGGAACCTTAGCTCTGCATCTCGAAGCCGCAAGAAACGGCGCTTCAATTATTCGCGCTCATGATGTAAAAGAGCATGTTCAAGCATTGAAAATCCAAAAAGCATTAAACGTGATTTAAAAGGGGTATAAATATGATATTTCCAACAGTGGGAATTATTGCCACAACATCAGTTGTATCAATAGATGTAAACAAATCAATCTCAAGCGCTATAAAAAAGATGTTTGAACATGAACATAGAAATATAATTGTTATAGACGGCGATATTTTTCGCATCTTAAGAGTTTCAGATATTTTAAACATTAAAGCTAAAAAAATAGATTTAAGCAGCTCACTGAAAGATTTGGAACTCTTGGCAACGCCGGTAATAAACAGAGATAAAAATGTTTTACATACATTAGAGTATTTAAGCTGCGAAGTAGAGTACATATGTGTTACTAACGATGACGGCTCTCTTCATGGATTGATATCTCACACTGACATCATAAGCAGCATCGACCCCGATACCCTTATGGATAATTTTTGCCTTCTTGATTTCTTAAAACTTAGCAGAAGAACAAAATGGATAAAAAAGGATGTGAAAACGGCAGACCTGCTTCGCGAGATGGCTCAAAATTCATTTGAGAGCGTAGTAATCGTTGAGGATTTTAAACCAATAGGCATATTTACCACTAAAGATGTTGTAAAAGTTATTGAGAAAAACGAAGAGCTTGATTTGCCAATCAGCAGATACATGTCAACGCCTGTTGAAACAATAAATAAAAATTGCTCGGTTAAAGATGCTTTGGATTTTTTAAAGCAAAAACATTATAAAAGAGTTGTAGTTGTCGATGATGAGGGCAAAATGTCAGGTGTGATTTCACAAAAAGAGTTAATTGCCACGACATATTCGAGATGGGCTATTTTAACAAAAGAGTATCAAAAAGAGCTTAGTGAGATAAATACCGCACTGGTAAAGAAAAATATAAAATATAAAGAGATTGCATCCAGAGATTCACTGACAAAACTCTATAATCGTTATAAATTCACTGAATTTTATCAATCCGCATATGAAACGATGATAGATAGAGAAAGTGAAATGTCGCTGATAATAATAGACATAGACAACTTTAAAAAAATTAATGACACATATGGGCATAACGTCGGAGACAGCGTGATTGTTCAAATCTCTCAAACACTTGTAAAAAATTTGAGAAATATAGATATTGTCTGCAGATGGGGCGGCGAAGAGTTTGTTATTTTGCTTCCGACGACAGATATAGATAATGCCGCATTATTGGCAGAAAAATTAAGAAGTTATATAGAAGATTTAAAAGTGGAGGACGTAGAAAACATAACCGCAAGCTTTGGAATTTCTAGAGTCGTTGAAGGGGATGATTTGAAAAGTGTTGTAAATAGAGCCGACAAAGCTCTCTATGAAGCAAAAGCTTCCGGTAGAAATTGTGTTAAGGCAGGGTTTTAACTCTCTTTTATGCAGACTCTATTTCTGCCGCTATTTTTTGCTTCATAAAGAGCATCATCCGCTCTTTTTACGATTGTCTCAGAGGTGTCGCCCTCTATAAAGCTGTTTACGCCAAAACTTGAAGTTATTCTTCCGACTGCTTCAAATCGTTGCTGTTCTATTTTTGCTCTTAATATTTCTGCATGTTCGGCAGCTGCTTTTATATCCGTTTGCGGAAGTACAATTATAAACTCTTCTCCACCCCAACGACCGACTATGTCCGTTATCCTTGAGCTCTTTTTTAATATTTTTGCAACATCAATAAGTGTTTTATCGCCGATGTTGTGCCCGTAAGTGTCATTTACGGATTTGAAATGGTCTATATCCAACATAATTACGCTAAAGATTTGCCCGTATCTTGAGGTTCTCTCTATCTCGCTATCAAAAACAGACTTAAGTTTTAGCCTGTTGTATAGTTGCGTTAATTGATCCGTTATTGAAAGCTCTTCGGTAATCTTTTGAGCGGTTATATCGTATCTTAAGGAGGTATAGCCGATTTTCTCCCCTGAGGCGTTATATATCGGAGAGATAGTTGCGTGTGTCCAATAAGATTTGCCCTCTTTTGTAGTATTTATTATCTCGCCCCTCCAAGTTTCGTTTCTTTGTAAGGCTTCCCACATCTCTCTGTAGAGTTCGTCCGGTGTGTCATGATGTCTCATTATATTATGTCTTTTACCTATCAACTCACTCTTCGCGTAGCCGGTAAAATTACAAAATGCACTGCTGACTTCCGTAATAACTCCGTTTAAATCCGTTGAAGAGGAGATAATATACTTATCGACAATATCAAGATATATTTTCATAGAGTCATTTGTTTTGCTAAGCTCATTTTTTGCACTCTCAAGCTCTTTGGTCCTCTCTCTTACTTTATCTTCAAGTCCAATAGCATATTTTTTGATGATGTTTTGCGAATTTTTAAGTTTTTTAGCCATCTTATTGAAGTTGCGCGCCAATACTCCTATCTCGTTATCTACATAAACATCTACGCTGCTTTTCTCTTGATTTTCCAAAGAGAACTCTTTCACTCTTTTTGTAAGGGCATCTATTGGAAAAACTATATGTTTTGTTGCCATAATAATTGCAATAGCGATAAAAACCAAGACAACAAGGATAACTGCAATTGAGATTAATTCTGTTTTATGTATAGGTTTTAAAACTTCGTCTAAATCAATTTTTGCAACAACTCCCCAATTAAGCGCTGGAATATATCCCCATGCGGTGATAACTTCAACTCCTCTATAGTCAAGACCCTCACCGCTACCATATCCTCCTCTGGCAGCTTTTAGAGATGCCAACTCTTTGTTTTCGTTAAATTTAAATTCGTTTTCTACGGAGTTTTTTATATATTTTAAAGGTGTAGTTGATATTAATTTATTTTGAGAGTTTATGGTAGATGCAAAAAATTCACCGCTCTCACCCAACCCTTTTTGGTCATCAAAGATTTTAGAGAGTCTATCTTTTGCCAATTGAATTGCAACAATCCCGATAATTTTATCTTCATTATAAATCGGATGGGCAACAAAAGCCGCATGGCCTTCAGAAGGCAGATAATACTCAAAACTGCTTATCTTAGTGTTTAAAAACATTTTTGCATCTTTGTATACGGAAGCCAAGTTTGTATCTTTATGGATGCCTGTTAGAAGATTTGTACCTAAGTCTGACTCTTTTTTGAGCGAGTAGATTATATTTCCATCCATATCTATAAAAAAGATGTCATAAAATTTATCTTTATCTGTTAAGTTGTTTAGTATTTTGTTAAGTTTTTCGTCATCGCTAATTAGATGATTGTTTTGCTCAAAATTATCTTTATGTTTTAAAAAACTGTTAACCATATCCGGAAAAGAGGCGATAAGCTTTGAACTTTTTTCGATATCTTCTATCTGATATTCTAATTTTGATATTTTTTCATTTAAGATAAGCTCAAGACGCTCTTTTGCTTGGGATTTAAACTGATTTTTGTCAAAGAAATAGTTTATGCTAAAGAGAGTAATAATGGGAATGATGGAGACTATAATAAACCAAAACAGAATCTCGTCTCTTATATGTGGACCGTACCATCTACTCATCTTTTATTGCCTTTGCTTCCAAAGAGTTGCCAAAAGATTTATAAATCTCGTTTATACCGTTTTCCCAAAAAGCTATCTCTTTAAACGGCGGATAGGGTTGCGGATTTATTATATTCTTAGATTGCCATACGATATCAAACTGATTTTGGTTATTTATTTTGCCTACAAATACTTTTCTGTGAACATGTTGGTTTATGGGGTCTACATAAAAGATGTTATCGGATATATTAACGCTTGTTCTTTTTATATTTTTAAGTATCTCGGCAGAAGTTATTTCTTTTGATTTTAGTACCGCCTGTTTAAAAAGCTCTATGCCGAGATACATTGAAAACATAGCATCCGTTGTAAACTTATTTTGACCGTCGTTAATACCGTTAAAATAGCCCCATGTTGCATAGTGCCCGAGAGTTGCGCTGTTTTGCACATGTTTGGAAATCTCTAAAAGCGATGCTTCGTCAACGCTTAACGATACTATCGAAACGGTGGCAGATGTTATATTAAACTCTTGAAGTTTTTTAAAAAATTCTATGTTTGAATCGCCGTTTAGGGTATTTATGATTGCATCGGTTTTTTTAGATTTTATATCTTCAAAGAGATTTTTAAAATCGCTTGAGCCTAATGTAAAATAACTCTCTCCCACTACATGCAAATCGGTTATCTTTGACAACTCGTTTATGTAAAAGTTCGCAGCTTTTGGGTAGATGTAGTCTGAACCGACAAGATAGATATTGTTGCCAAAATTTGTTTGGATAAAGTCTATGGTAGGATTAATCTGCTGATTTGCGCTAAGACCTAAATAGACTATGTTTGGCGAACTCTCAAACCCTTCATACTGAACGGGGTAAAATAGTATGTTGTTTGCGGATTCGACTATCTCCTTTACCTCTTTTCTTGAAGCGGAAGTCCAACATCCAAAGATAGCTACAACGCCTTTGTCGATAAGCTCTTTCGCACCTTTTTTAAATTCTTGCGAATCAGATTTTCCGTCAAATTCGATGATTTCTAGCTCTCTATTTAGCAGACCGCCGTTTCTGTTTATCTCTCTTACGGCAGCTCTTAGTATATCTCCTAGAGGTTTTTCATTTGTGCTCATGGTCCCGGTTGCCGAGTAAAGAAGACCTATTTTTATACTCTCTTTTTTTATTCCTACAAAGGCAACTAACAAAGCAGCTATAAAAGCCGCAATACTAAAGATAGCAATAAAAGTTCTCACAGTCCCTCCTAGCTCGGAATGATCGAAAACAAACTATGTTTTTATATTATAGTACCTCAATATCTTTAAAAAGTAGCCGGCGCGATATAGTTGCCATTTACAAAACGACAGCCATGTCCCTTTGGAAATATTTTATTTGAATCAATCCAATGTTCGGCTCCATGATTTTTTACAGGAAAGTGAACTTTTACGGATGAGTCTTTCATCTCAAGGATTGTGCCGCAGTTAGTATCTACACCATTTTTTAGAGTTTGTCTGAATTTTTTGATATTTTTTGTAAAATTTTGCATGGCTCTTTGCTCCATTTTTTCTAACTCTGAAGTCTCTTTTTCTAGCTGTTTGTCGCGTATTTGAGTTCTCTGCTCATGAATTTTTGCCAATCGCTCCTCTTCTATTCTCTTTTTCTCATTCTCAGCTCTTATTTTTTCAAGCATAACATCGCGATTTTGTACAGCCAGCGCAACAAGCTGCTCTGCATTTTTAAGGTATGAGTATTTTTCTATAAATGTGTTAAATTCTTCCGCTGTTGAGGCTTGGTTAAATGAGCGCTCGCTCTCTTCATATTCAAAAATATTTTTTTTGCTCTCAATGGCGTTAAAGAGGTTGGTTTCTTTTATGGCATTATCGATTAATTTTTCATCTATAAATTTATATTTAGGAGAAGTTGAATTGAAATTTAAAAAGCCAAAAATGTTTTTGTCAGGCAGAATACTTGATAAAGTGCTTGTACATGGAGTGTAGTTGTTTTTGCTGTTAAAATTGTTGCACGTATATTTAGAGAGATTGTATTTAATATTTGTTTCTTCAAAATATGGATGAACTTCGCTATATGTTTCACTGATTCTAAGAATCTCTTGATTTGTCTTTGTTCTTTTTTCTATCGGCGTATCTTTTATATCAATTATTTTCCAAATATTGTTGTTTTTTTCAACCAATGCAAAGTAGTAGCCGCTTTGACTGACGTACTTGCTTGTAGAAATCGGCTTTAAGTCACTGCTTATCACATTTTGTTTTGATGCACTGCATCCAAAAAACAGGATAGATAGAAGAAGAGTATAAAAAGTGTATTTGTTAAGCACGAGATTCCTTTGGAAGTTTTAAGATTGGGATTTTACATCGTAAC
>JAURYA010000053.1 GCA_030654155.1 Sulfurimonas sp.
TACCAAATTTAAGAGAGCTAGAGCAAAAAACTATAAACGCGCTTAAATATACGGAGCTCTTTACCTATATGAAAAAGTTATCCAATAAAAGAAGATATTTTAAAGCTTTGACTTCTACATGTAACAATTACGAAGAGTGGACAGAAACACTTCCGTTTAGCTTGACCCTTGAGCAGATAAAAGCTATTGAAGAGATAAAAGCAGATTTTTGCAAGGACATCTCAGCCAAGAGAATGGTAGTCGGGGATGTCGGAAGCGGTAAAACAATGGTAATCCTCGCATCTGCACTTATGATGTTGCCAAATCGCTCTGTTTTAATGGCACCGACGACAATCCTCGCAAATCAACTCTTTGTTGAGGCAAAAAAATATCTGCCTAATGTAAAAATTGCGCTAATCACAAACAAAAGCAAAAATATAAATCTTGATGAGTATGATTTTATTATCGGAACACATGCTCTGCTCTACAGAGAGCTTCCAAAAGCTGCTCTTGTAATGGTTGATGAACAGCATAGATTTGGAACTGCTCAGAGAAATATGCTTGAAAAATTGGTAAGTGAGGGCAGCCAAAAGCCGCATTTTTTGCAGTTTTCTGCAACACCGATACCAAGAACGCAGGCGATGATAGAGACTGCGCACATAGACGTTTCACTTATTACAACAACACCTTTTAAAAAAGATATAACAAGCAAAGTGATTCATAAAAATAATTTTAAAGATTTGCTGGAGCATATAAAAAATGAGATAAATAGCGGCAATCAAGTTCTTCTGGTTTATCCTCTTGTTGAGCAGAGCGAGGTTTTAGAGTATCAGAGTATTGATGAGGCTAGAGGATTTTGGGAAAAAAGATTTAGCAATGTTTATGTGACTCACGGAAAAGACAAGGAGAAAGAGGAAGTTTTGCTAGAGTTTGACAAAAAAGGAGATATCCTAATCGCTACAACAGTTGTAGAGGTCGGAATATCTCTGCCTAAACTTAGCACGGTTGTGGTCGTCGGCGCTGAGAGGTTAGGTCTTTCTACTCTGCATCAGCTTCGCGGTCGAGTTAGTCGTACCGGACTTAAAGGCTACTGCTTTTTATATACAAACCAGAATTCATCAGAGCGACTAGATAGATTTACCCAAACAACAAGCGGTTTTGATATTGCAAATCTTGATTTGAAGTTTAGAAAAGGCGGCGATTTGTTAAAAGGGCATAACCAAAGCGGAACACAGTTTAAGTGGATTGATTTGGCAGAGGATGAAGAGATAGTTATAAGTGTAAAAATGGATTTAATTTCTGACACGAAGAGTCAATCTTTAGTAGCCACAGCGGCTTCAGCGAAGTAAAGGGAATTACTTCCCTTTACGGACTAATTAGTACAACCCGAATCTTCCGTCGTTTCTTTTGTAAAGAACGCGTGTTTTGCCCTCATTGTCTATAAAAATTTCAAAGAGTTTTTTGTTCTCTTTTATATCGTTCAGAACATCTTCGACTTCACGCGGCTTGTAAAGCGGGAGCTCAACAGGTACAATCTCATCCTCCATAGCCTCGCTTGCCTCATGCAAGTCTACATTTGCGCTAGCTTCATTCTTAGCTTCATTCATTCCATCTTTATGATGTCCATTATCTTTGTCATGCATACGGCGCATAGCTTTTTGAGCTCTAGCAGTTGCCAAATCAATAGCAGCGTAGAGGTCTTGGTCGCTTTGTTTGATAACTATAGAATTTTTATGAGCTAAGTTGATAACATACTCAACAACTAGCTGCTCTTTGCCTTTTTTTGTTTGTGATGTTGCGATAACATTCACAGATATGATATCCATATGATATTTGCTTAGTGTCTCTATTGATGTACCCATATGAGCTTTTATAGCTTCTGTAAGCTCTAAATGTCGTCCTGTTAATGATATATTCATGTTAAATCCTTTAGTCTCTAAATATGAAATATTATATCATTAAATGGTTTACAATATTTTACAATTCAACCAATTTTCTTCTAAAGATTCTTATAGGTTCACTCGTGATGTTAGCATCATTTACTTCAACTGTTATATCAACAAGAGCAGCTCCAAAACGCCCGCCATTTGCACTTTGAGAAGTAGCCGTATGCGTTAAACCTGTACTGCAAGTTGCAATTGCTTCATCATATGCATAATTTACATTTATGGTTATGTTATAGTAAGTGTTTTCAGTAAAACTCTCTCCAGAATATGTGCATGGAGCTACTTTCCCAATTTCAAGTCTAGCATACTCACCGGCACTTCTTGCAAGAATATTTGCTTGTTCATATATATACAAATCAACAGTGCTTTTTGATGTTTGGGCTGAAAAAGATAGAGCAAGTGCCAATATTGTGGATATTACCACGATGACAATAATCGCCATTATCATTGCCATGCCACTTCTGAAAGATTTTAAAATATTACTTTTTCTTTGCATAATGAATGCACCCCTCCCACGGTTAAATTGCTCTCCGCACACACTATAATGTTAAAAAGTGTGCCATCCGAACTAGGTCTTATTCTAAAAGTATCTACATTTTGCATAAGAACAATAGCTGTGCCATCTGTATAAGCCTCTCCTTGCCACGGCTGATAATTATAGTAGAGTTTTAGTTCACTTGTCGCTGTCTCATGAACAACAGCATATGCAGTCCATGCCAAAAAGTATCTGTTATAAACTCGTATACCGCTAAAGTTACCGGTTGCAAATCCTGTTTCAAATTCTTCAATATTGGAATTTGCTTTTATGGGGTGCATTGCTTTTGTATGATCGGTTAAAGCAGTAGCACTACCGTCCCAGCCAAAGCCATCTATATCATAATCGGCACTGTTAAAAAGTATAGCTGCATTGGCTATGGTTGAACCATTGTTTGATAAAGCTTTTATTAAGTCATCAATGGCTGTCGTGCTTGTATCGGGTGAGAAAAGTTTTGCATTCGTAGTTAGCGTGTTGTTTAAGTCGATTACACCGCTCCACAATGGTGTGCCGTTGCCTCTGAAACCATCAATGTCATAGCCTATCCATTCAAGAATATTATAATCATCAGGATTGCCTACCGGTTGTGGTGCCAGAGTGAAGGCATTTGAAGACCCAATTCTTTTTATAGTTGATTGCGGTATTCTGTATTGCAACCTATTTGCTATTGTTTGTACCGCCAGTTCGCTTTTTGATTGAAGTTCGCTGTTTATCTTTGAATAGATAAAAGTGTTGTAGGCTTGCATTAAAAACTCAACACCAAACTTAGAGAGAATTCCCATAATTACTATGACAAAAATAAGTTCTAAAAGAGTAAAAGCTTTACGGCGCATCACGGTAAATCCCTATAAGGAGAGACTGAAACGCTGCCAGTGTTAAATGTATATGTATGCATTTTTACTAACTCCTCAGTAGCATCCTCATTTTTAAATGTTACTTCAACTTTTTTTGCATTTGCATCATTCACTCCGTTAAATGTTTTTTGCGTAATGATTATACTTTTTTTGTAGAGTTGTTTATATCCAGCTCCGCTACCAGACTCTGTGACCGCATAGCCATCTGTTATGCTGTAGTCATCTACATCATCTTCATTGTCAACTGTTTCCACGCCATCTAGACCGCTTAAAGTCGGTCTTAATGTTGTGTTGTTATCAAATATGATATTTATATTTCCGGCTCTGCTACCATTGCCATCTATAGCGATTACCTCTGCATCAGAACTGTATAAAATTTTTTCATAATTTTCATCATCTGTTCTGCTGTTTTCATCAAATTTTCCAGAGATTGTTTTTAAAATATCTCCGGAAGTAACCAAAACAGCCTCTTGTACTAAATTTTTTTCAATTCCAGAAGATATAACTTGAGACATCATAGGCAAAGATAAAACGACTATGGACATAACAACAATGGCAAAGATAAGCTCAATAAGTGTAAAAGCGGCTCTTATTTTCATTACCAATCCAATCTTTTATTTGTCCAAGGTGCCCCTTTGGCTTTGCTTGTGTTGCTTGTATCATGTGCACCGCTCCAGTCAGCTTGGTCAGTAAACTCAACTTGAAACTCGTTTGTCGTGGCATTTGGATTTGTTTCATTTTGTATCAACCAGATAGATGCGTTGTTGTGCATCGTCGTTTTGTATGGATAACCTTTTGTC
>JAURYA010000043.1 GCA_030654155.1 Sulfurimonas sp.
CAAAATTTAGATTTAATTATAATATAAAATTATATTAAACTTTTTTATTTATGATTAATCAATGTTTCCAAAGTAAAAATCTACATAAAATTTCAATATGTAGTTCGGGTCATAATCGTACTGTCTATGAAAACTGACACCTGGTTGAACTTCATATGCAATCCATTTTCGAAAAATATTTTGACGCCAAGAAGCGATGGTTGAGTATTCGCTTATGCCACCGTATGGCTCTGGGTGTTCAAGACATACATACTTAGTGTTGCCCCAAAATTGCTGCGAAATACTAAAGCCTTTTCTTTTTGATAAAGTTAGGTAGTATGAAAAGGCGGCTGCATAGTTAAATCCATCTACCTGCGCTTGTGTTTTACGATGCAACGTTGTTCTAAAAATAGAGTTCTTTTCAAGTGTTCTGTCAAAATATATATTAGTTTCCTCACTCCAGTCAGATTCTAATGAATATTTAAACTGTTGTGTTGGTTGTATTAACAATTTTTCAAATATAAAATCCTTGCTGTATCTTGCTTTTGCATAGGCTACCAAACTGCTAATGCCTATTGAGTATTTTGATTTAATGTCATAGCGTACTTCAGGAGTGTACTTAACTCCTACTTCTGTACTTTTTTCAGTTGTCTCAGTAGGAGTGGTGGCGTCAAAATAATTTTCTTCAACATCGTCAATAAAAAGCTGAAAGCTCCTCTTTGTTCTGCTTAGCGGTATTTGTGCTCTTATTTTATAGTTAAACTCTGCCGGCTCTTTTGATTGAAAAACTGAACCAAGACGAATACGAAGATAGCTAGCCTCTGTTTCATCAATATATTTATCGCTTTTAAAAAATTGATCTATTGCGTTTTGATCTTTTAAAAAATCATCATCAAGTTTAGCCTGCTTCTCATCGCAAGAGATGTTATCGTCATAATCATCAATCCATCCGTTTATGCCTTTGTCAACACTGTCAAATAAATTAATAACTTTTTTAGAGAATTTTTTTTGTTTTTCGTCTATGTACTCACGATATGTCCGCTCTGTTGCATTATCATCGGCAACGCAAAGCGTGACTAAAAAGAAATATAAAGCAAGGGCAATAACTCGTAATGACATACAATCTCCTTCTCACATATAAACGATTATAGCGTATTTGGATTTAAAAAGATGGGTATAATTTTCTTTATGAAAAGAATCAAAGAATTAAACAGCGGCGTAAAATATATGCTCTTTGCATCATTTTTGTTTGCAATTATGGGTGCATTCGCAAAACTAGCTTCAGAGCATATGAGCTCTCTTGAAGTTGTATTTTTTAGAAATATTTTTGGCGTAATTTTTATAGGTTATGCTCTTTATAAAACTCCTATGACACAAAAAGGAGGAAGATCTTTTTTGCTTTTTTTTAGGGGTTTGATGGGGTTCTTGGCACTTTTGGCGTATTTTTATAATGTAGCAAATATACCGCTGGGGGATGCGGTTACATTTTCAAAAACAGCACCGATTTTTACAGCAATTTTCGCTTGGCTTTTTTTAAATGAAAAACTCACTTTAAATGCATGGCTTGCTGTTTTTGTCGGATTTGGAGGCATTTTACTTATTGCTCAGCCGAGTGGAACCGGATTTAGCAAGTATGATTTGCTGGGAATTTTCAGCGGTATCGGCGCAGCGCTTGCATATACTTCCATCCGTGAACTTAAGAACTATTACGACACGAGAACAATAGTTTTATCGTTTACTTTAGTGGGGACGGTAGCTCCGATAATGCTTTTTATTCTCTCAAAATATTTTTACATATCAGAACTTGATTTTATGTTAGGCGAGTTTGTTATGCCTAGCGGAGTCACTTGGTTTTATGTTATCGGACTTGGAGTTTTGGGAACGCTCTCCCAATACTACATGACTAAAGCCTACAGCGAAACAAAGGCAGGGATTGTCGGTGCTGTTAGTTACTCTAACATCATTTTTGCAATTTTAGTCGGAGTAATGCTAGGTGACTCTTTGCCGAATTTTATAACTTCGTGCGGGATAATTCTTATTATCGCCGCCGGAGTAATGGTAGCTAGGCAGAAGTAGATTTTTTTCTAAATAGTGATAAAAAAGAGGCTATTTTTGGCATTAGATTGTCTAAAAAATTTCTTTTATTTGTACTGTTATCTACACTTTGAAGATAGTTAACTACCTCTTCTCTTCCAAAAATAGCGGCAAAAACAATAGGATTTTTAGTTGCATTTTTATCTATTACGGCTCCATGCTCAACAATAAGTTTGCAAATATCTAAGTACCCCTTAAACGCAGCTCCTGCAAGTATGCTATGCCCATGATTGTTTTGGCTATTTGGATTTGCTCCAAATTCAAGTAGCATTTTACATGTAGAAATATTTCCGTTGTAAGCAGATAACATAAGAAGTGAATTTCCTCTGTTATCTGTAGTATTTGGACTTAGCCCAGCTTCTATCATGCTCTGCAAGATGGTGTTCTCGCCCTCTCTTGCAAACTCTAGTGCCATAAGCTGAAGCTCCTCGTAGCGTCTCTCTTCCTCTTGGCTAAGTGTCAGCATCTATTTTTGCAGAGCTTTTTTTACGCCTGCTGCATAGTCGGGATGAACTTTTTCAAACAGTGCGATTTGTCTATCTCTTATGTTTTGCTCCACACCATCCATGGCATCTGCAATATTGCTAAATAGCTGCTCTTTTTGAGAAGCGTTCATAAGAGTAAAAAGTGCTCTAGGCTGTGAAAAATCATCATTGCCCTCTCGGTGGTTATATCTATCGCCATCACCATCAACAGGAAATGGCGGCTCTAAAAAGTCTCTATTTTCTACTGCTCCATCAAAACTGTTAGGCTCATAGTATGCTTTTGATGCGCTAGGTTCGCTAAAATTCATAGAGCCGTCCATGTGATAAGTGTTTACTTCAGTAATAGGTCTGTTTACTGGCAACATCTCGTAGTGCGTTCCGACTCTGTATCTGTGAGCATCGGCATAAGAAAAGATTCTAGCTTGAAGCATCTTATCAGGCGACCAGCTGATTCCCGGTACTACATTTGAGGGGCTGAAAGAGGACTGTTCTACCTGCATAAAGTAGTTATCCGGGTTTTTATTTAGCTCCATTTCTCCTACTTCTATAATTGGATAATTGGCGTGTGGCCAAACTTTTGTCAAATCAAACGGGTTAAACGGGCAATTTTTAGCCTCTTCATCGCTCATTATCTGAATCTGGAAATTCCATTTCGGGTATTCGCCTCTCTCTATCGCTTCATAAAGATCTCTTTGAGAACTCTCCCTATCTTTTGCTACAACCGCTTCTGCTTCGCGGTTGGTGTAGTTTTGTATTCCCTGCTTTGTTTTAAAGTGAAATTTCACCCAAAATCTCTCATTTTGTTCATTGATAAGGCTGTATGTATGAGAGCCAAACCCGTTTACATGTCGAAACCCTTTTGGTAATCCTCTATCTGACATTAAAATAGTAACCTGATGAAGGCTCTCAGGTGAGAGGCTCCAAAAATCCCATGCTGCCGTGTTGCTTCTTAGATTTGATCTCGGGTCTCTTTTTTGTGTGTGGATAAAATCGGGAAACTTTTGAGGGTCACGGACAAAAAATACGGGAGTATTATTTCCTACTAAATCCCAATTTCCCTCTGTTGTGTAAAATTTAAGCGCAAAACCTCTTACATCTCTCTCAGCATCGGCAGCTCCCCTCTCCCCAGCAACAGTTGAAAATCTAAGAAGAAGTTTTGTTTTAGCGCCTTTTTGAAGCACCTTTGCTTTGGTATATTTTGATATATCATTTGTAACACTAAGTGTTCCAAAAGCCGCACTTCCTTTTGCATGAACGACTCTCTCGGGGATTCTTTCTCTGTTTTGATGAGCTAATTTTTCAAGCAGCTGATAGTCCTGCATTAAAAGCGGACCTCTAGCCCCCGCACTTAGTGAGTTTTGATTGTCAGCTATGGTATTTCCAGCCGTTGTAGTCATAGTTTTCTTTGACATAATACACCTCCTCTTTGTAATATTTTGTGCTTTATCATAACTTTAAGAATATAAAAGAGATATTAAGGCACTTAATAAATAGTTCTTAAATTCCTCAAATTAATCTTTGTACCATTATAGAATATGATATAATCACTTCCTATTTTTTAAAAGGTAAACAGATGAAATTACTCGCCGGACCTTGTGTTATTGAGAGCGAAGAGAACATTTTTAAAATCGCCAAGGCTTTAGAAATTTATCAAAATGATAAAACAATTGATTTTTATTTTAAATCTAGTTTTGATAAAGCTAACCGTACATCTCTGGATAGTTTCCGCGGTTTGGGGATAGAAGAGGGTCTTAGAATTTTAGAAAAAGTTAAAAATGATTTCGGCTACAAAGTGGTTACCGATGTGCATGAGTCGCATCAAGTTCCCATGGTAGCTGAAGTTGTCGATATGCTTCAAATCCCAGCATTTTTATGCCGCCAAACAGATCTGTTGGTCGCATGTGCAAAAACTACTAAAGAGGTAAATATCAAAAAAGGGCAGTTCATAAACCCGCCCGATATGCGCTACTCCGTAGCAAAAGTGCTTAAAACCCGCGGTTGCGATGAGGTAAGTTATGAGGCTTCTAAAAAACACGGAGTTTATCTGTGTGAAAGAGGAAGCTCTTTTGGCTATGGAAATATCGTCGTAGATATGCGTTCACTTGTTATTATGAGAGAGTTTGCACCGACTATTTTTGATGCAACGCACTCTGTTCAAGCTCCGGGTGCACTCGGCGGAAAAACAGGCGGAGACAGAACAATGGTGCCTTACCTGGCAAGTGCTGCTGCAGCTGTCGGAGTAGACGGTTTCTTTTTTGAGACGCACTTTGACCCAAGCATAGCACTGAGTGACGGTCCAAATATGATAAAACTTGATGAGCTAGAAACTCTAATAAATAAAATTAAAAAAATACGGGAGATATAGATTATGAATCTAATTGAGGGAAAATTAAAAGTAGTAAACGGCAAGAAAATTGCAATAGTAAGTACAAGATGGAATCACTTTATTGTTGATAGACTTGTTGAGGGCGCAAAAGATGCATTCGCTCGTCATGGCGGAGATGATGCTGACTTAACACATGTATTGGTTCCGGGAGCATTTGAGCTTCCAATGATAGTTGATCAGCTTCTTGCAAGTAAAAAATATGATGCAATCTGTGCACTTGGCGCTGTTATCCGCGGAGCAACTCCTCATTTTGATTATGTTTCGGCTGAGGCAACAAAAGGGATAGCGACTATGAGCCTTAAGTACCAAAAACCGGTTTCTTTCGGACTTTTGACAACTGACACAATCGAGCAGGCAATTGAGAGAGCAGGCACAAAAGCGGGAAATAAAGGTTTTGAGGCGATGACGGTTGTTATCGAGATGCTAGACCTTTACGAGAATTTATAATGGCAACTAGACATCAAGCCAGAATGGCAGTTGTAAGTCTGCTCTACGCATTTGATTTGGGAAACGGAAACATTGCAGAGCATACGGATGAGATTTTAGAAGAGAAGAAGATTCGTAACAAGCAAAAAGATTTTGCACTCACTCTTTATGAGGGCGTTATGAAAAATATTACGCCGGTTGATGCGGCGATAGTTAAACACTTAAAAGAGTGGGATTTTGAAAGACTGGGAACCATCGAGAGAGCAACTCTTAGACTTGCAACTTATGAGATACTTTTTGGCGAACTTGATTCTGCCGTTGTTATAAATGAAGCGGTTGAAATTACAAAAGCATTTGGAACAGAGCAGTCTCCAAAATTCATCAACGGTGTTCTTGACGCAATTTCTAAAGATAAGTAAAAAGTTAGTATGCTAAAAATGAAAATTATGTTTATCGGCTCAATGGCAAAAGTCTCAATCTAAAAAAGCTCTACAAGATTTAGAAAAAGAGTAAGATTTACTATCTGTTGGTACAACTCAGTTAGTCACAAAAAAAATGTACTGTTTTTGTTCATGGTTTTCACCAAATCCTATAACAGGCATAAGCGGATGTTCATTTGAAATTTTTATCGTCACTTCATACATCATAGCTTGCATTTCTAAAGACTCTACACACTCCAACAAGCTTTGTGTAGTAGCATTTTCATCTAAAAACCCTAGCTGCAACTCTTTAGCGTTATGGTCAATGTGTAAAGATGTAATAGCTTTCTCACCCGCATTTTGAAAGTTTTTTGAATTATCTTCTTTTAAAAGCATAGCCAAAAGTGTATAGTCTTTGGAATTTTGTATATTCTCACGCATATCGTCTATCATGTCTATAATATATTTCATTTTTACCCTTTAAAAAGTTTAAGTTTCAGATTGTAACTTTTTTTAATTTAACTACCCAATTTTAGAGTTCGTTTGACAGATACCAAGTTTTTCAAACCAGCCATTAGTTTTTAAAGTTTCGCATCTACTCTCAAAATGCTTCATCATTACAATATCAAAAGTAGATTGTGCATTAGGTTTTTCCTTTATAAAAAACTCTATATTTTGAAGTTTTGAGATTTTTTTGATGTATGTTGGCATTTTTTGTACATAAGCTTTTAGTATCTTTACTGCTGATTCTTTAAAATCATTTTTATCCACTTTTGCTTTGCTTACAAGTTTTAAAAAGTCGTTATATCTGATGTTTGTTTGTTTGCCATTGATGGTAAGGTGTGACTCAAAATTTCTAATGCCGTTATAAAATCCTGTACTTGCAATATCATACAATGGTGCTATAAAAATTTTATCATTATCATAAATTGCAGATATATTTTTTGTGTGCATATCTTCGTGTCTGATTACAAATGAATAAAAATAATACTCTAACATTCTTAGGCGATCACTCTGTCTAGGGAAAACTTTTGCAGCTGTTTCAAAAAGCTTTTCTGAGCTTGTTTTATATTTATTTTCGCTATTTAATCCCATGAAGGTAGAGAACTCTTTTCTTTGAAATTTGTAGCTTCTGAGCCTATCAAAATATTTTATGAAGTAATGATACTCCCTATCATCCTCTCTTTTAAATATTCCACTCATAGGTACATCAAATTCAAGTTCATTTTTTGCAAAACTCATATGTAAATGCTCATTGATAGCAATATGTGGAAAATAGTACTCACTATTTTCGTCCGCTTTTATAGGATCATACGGTTTTATAAAATAATTTGTATCCTCACCACTTTTTGGAGTTCGGATTTTATCACCATCAATCACTACTTGTAGTTTATGTTGATAGCCAGATAAACTCATTGTTCGTATATGCTTTAACTCTTCAGCCTCATCCATATGAAGTGTAGGAAAAAGTGAAATATCATCGATATCTACAGTGTATTTCAAAATATTTGGAAATTTGTTTTTGCCTAAAATCTTCTCTTTGTTTACTAGATAGCTTTGCGGTTTCAATTCTGATGCAAATTCTAAAGGTTTTAAAGAAAAAATCAAATCATTTTTGCTATAGTCATTGTGAGCTAATAAAAAAAATTCTGTAGCATTACCAATCTTTTCAATCAATATTTTTCTATCAATCCCCTCTGGCAGACACTCTTCAAAATCTACAAAGCATGATTCTTGCACAAATGTTTCTAAACTAAACGGCATTTGAAATTTTGCGATATATTTGCCACTGATGAGATAGTTTGTATCGTAAGTGAAGTAGTAAGTTTGATAATCGTACCCTAGATAACCGACTAAGATTTGATTTTGATAGATATAAAGAAGCTCATCAAACTGCTCATAATAAGCATTAGAGATTTTATATGCTGTTAGTGAACTTTGTCCTGCAATTTTGACTCTTCTTTGAGTTTGCAAAAGTTTTAACTCATTTAAAATAGCTCTTTTAGAAACTCTCTCCAACTTGTTTTCTATATCACTACGAGATATGTAAGTATCACTGTTTGAAGTTAAAATTTGTAATACATCATGAGAGAGTTGTTTCAAGCTTTATCCTTAAAATAATCTTTAAATAGTGCACGAGCTACATAAGAAGTATATTTGAATAAAACTTAAAATAATCTTTAAATAGTGCACGAGCTACAGGAGATGAATTGAGATTAGTATTGCCAAACTACGAAACTACCCAAAATCTATACTTTGCGCTTTATCTGTTTATTGTGAAAAAAAGGGTAAAATCCAATCACTAAAAATCGAAACGGCTGGAAATGAAAAGATTAACAAAAGAAGAGGCTCTGCATCTGATAAAAAATGCAGATTTAAAAGAGCTGGGGCGTATGGCAACGGCGCGCAAAAAAGAGCTTCATCCAGATAACATTACTACTTTTGTGGTGGACAGAAACATCAACTATACAAACATCTGCTGGGTTGATTGCAAATTTTGCGCATTTTACAGACATGAAAAAGATGCGGATGCTTATGTGCTTACATTTGATGAGATAGATGCGAAGATAGACGAGTTGCTTGAGATAGGCGGTACGCAGATACTTTTTCAAGGCGGAGTTCATCCAAAACTAAAAATCGAGTGGTATGAGGATTTGGTTGGGCATATTCATACTAAATATCCTACAATTACCATCCATGGTTTTTCATCCATTGAGATTGATTTCATTGCTAAAGTTTCTCACATAAGCGTTGAAGAGACTTTAGAAAGACTGCACGCTAAAGGTCTGGCTTCCATTCCCGGAGCAGGGGCTGAGATACTTTCGGATAAAGTTCGCGACATAATTGCTCCTAAAAAAATAGACTCTGAAGTTTGGGTGGACATACA
>JAURYA010000061.1 GCA_030654155.1 Sulfurimonas sp.
GCAGAAGCGCTCAAGAAAATAGTTTCAAAATAAAGGAAAAAATTTGTTTGATTTTTTAGATAGTGACTGGTTCAATATAGCTTTAGAAGTGATTTTTATCATACTAATCTCTTACGATATAAAGAAATATATTGAAACTAAAAAAAGAGAGTATATAGTAAATATAGTTTTGACCATAGGCTTTGCCGTGTGGACTTTGTACCCGTACTATAACAGTTATTTCGGATGGGATGAGAAGCAAAAAGCAGAGATGATTTCTATCTGTAAAAGCGATAACAATGCCTCGTTGTGCGAATGTGTAGATGAGAAGATTTTTAAAGAGTACACTTATGATGAGTACAAAGTGGCAGATAAAAACGGCTCTGATTTTCAAGAGTTTATAAAAGAGACTAAAGAGGAGTGTGCGGATGATTCATGGTTTTGATTTGGACAGTCCACTGGTTTGTGAGGGGATAGTCGGTGACGGATGCGGAGGTGGGAGAATATTTTTTATAGAAGATGAAACCCTCTACGCCCATGACCCACTCTCAAAAGAGAATAGAATGTTGTTTCAAGGTATAAAAAAAGCAAAAAAAATTAACAAAAGCGGGTGTGTTGTGAGTATAGAGTGCGAAGATGAGACGATAGAGTTTGATTTGTCTAAGATTGGAAAAAAGTAGTAATTATATTAATTTTAGTTAATATATATTTGAAAAACAAATTCCAAATGCCAACACTTCAGAGATGGAGACAAAAATAGATGCGATGGTGTATAAATTGTACAACTTAAGCGATGAAGAGATAAAGATTGTGGAGGGTGAGAAATGAACCTAGAACAGCAGCAAAACTTTAGTGAGATTTTAAATCTTATCAGCACTTCAAAACAAAAAGCGTTTAGTAGTGTAAATACTATTTTGATAGAGCTTTACTGGAGTGTTGGCGAACATATTTCTAGTAAAACCATCAAAGAGAGTTGGGGAAAAAGCGTTGTGCAGGAGTTGGCAAATTTTATAGTGCAAAAAGAGCCGAATTTGCAGGGTTTTACAGCTAGAAATCTTTGGCGAATGAAGCAGTTTTATGAAACATATCAAGGCAATGAAAAACTGTCGCCACTGGTGACACAATTGTCATGGACAAATAATCTTATGATTTTATCAGCATCTAAAAGTGATGAAGAACGCGAATTTTATATCAATTTTTGCTTACATGAAAGGTATTCAAAAAGAGAGCTAGAGCGACAAATCAAAAGTGGACTTTATGAGAGAACGATGTTAGCAAACAAAAAACTCTCTCCAGTGGTGACTGGGTTGCCTCAAGACAGCACAAATGTTTTTAGAGATATTTATTCGCTTGAATTTTTGGGACTTGACACACTTCATAGTGAAAAAGATTTGCAAAAATCGCTAGTGAGTTCGCTTAGGGATTTTATAGTAGAAATCGGAAAAGATTTTTGTTTTATGGGGCAAGAGTATAGACTGCAAGTTGGCAATAAAGATTTTAGTATTGATTTGCTGTTTTATCATAGAGAGCTTCGCTGTTTGGTGGCTTTTGAGCTTAAAATCGATGAGTTTACTCCAGCATATCTGGGGCAACTTGAGTTTTATCTTGAAGCACTAGATAGAGATGTCAAAAAAGAGTATGAAAATCCAAGTATTGGAGTGCTGCTTTGCCGACAAAAAGATGATGAGGTTGTCGAATATGCGATGAGTAGAAGCCTAAGCCCAACTGTAATATCTCAATATGAAACAAAGCTTATCCCAAAAGAGCTTTTAAGACAAAAGCTAAATCAATTTTATGAGTATTTGGATGAAAAAACAAATGCTAAAATATAAAAATAATTCTATCTTCAACCAAAACCTGCTCGTTAAATAAAAAGTTAATTTGATATAATTGTAAAAAAATTGATAAAAGAGAATAATTTATGGAAAAAATAGAACCGATGACACTTTTTGGATACAACAAACTCCAAGCAGAAGTAAAAGATTTAAAAAGCGTAAAAAGACCGGCCGTAGTAAAGGCGATAGAAGAGGCGCTTGAGCACGGAGATTTAAAAGAGAATGCTGAGTACCATGCGGCAAAAGAGCAGCAAAAACAGTTGGATCATCGTTTGGCGGAGCTAGCTGAGATAATTGGGAGTGCAAAGATTGTCGATCCGACTGAGCTTGAGCACTCTAAGGTAAGCTTTGGCTCAACCGTTGTCGTTACCGATATTAAGAGCGACGAAGAGTTCACATACACCATAGTCGGCGGGTGTGAGAGCAACCCTGACATGGGGCTAATCTCTTTTAACTCTCCTTTGGCAAAACAGCTTCTTGGAAGAGAAGAGGGCGATGAGGTAAAAGTTCAGCTTCCAAACGGGACAAAAGAGTTTGAAATAATGGAAGTGAGATATCAGGAGATAGTTTTTGAGTGCCATTAATGTAGGTGTTATAGGTGCAAGCGGATACACTGGGCTTGAACTTTTAAAGATTCTAGTTCATCATCCAAAATTCAACCTCTCTTACGTTGCAAATACGGAGGGCGGAACGACTCTCTCCAAGCTTCATCCCTCTCTAAATAAGGTTTATGAGTGCGATGTTAAAAAGGCAAATATTGACGACTGCTCAGAGAGTTGCGAACTTGTTTTTTTGGCACTTCCGCATCAAACGGCAATGGCTTATGTAAAGCCTTTAATAGAAAAAGGTTTAAAAGTAGTTGATCTCTCGGCTGACTATAGATTGCCGCAAGATATTTATGAAGCATTTTACTGCCCTCATACCGATGCCAAAAACTTAGAACATGCAGTTTACGGACTTCCTGAACTGTTCCGCAAAGAGTTAAAATTGGCTTCGTTAGTCGCAAATCCTGGATGTTTTCCAACCTCTGCGATTTTGGGACTTTTGCCTTTTATGGACAAAAGAGTAAAAAATACACCGATAATAGTAGACGCAAAAACAGGTGTTAGCGGAGCGGGTAAAAAACTAAGCGATGTTACTCATTTTGTAAATGTAAACGATAATCTTTTTGCATACAATCCTCTTATGCACAGGCATGCGCCTGAGATTGCTCAAAAATTACATGTAGATTTTGATGAGGTACATTTTGTACCCCATTTAGTGCCTGTTACCCGTGGAATGATAAGCTCTATCTACATTCAGGTAGAGGGCGATTTTGATGCTTATGAAGTTCTTGAGGAATTTTACAGAGATGCAAAACATGTAAGAGTGAGTAAAAATCCAGTTGATATGAAGAGTGTTGCGGGAACAAACTTTTGCGATATTTATGTAAAAAGAAAAGGCAATCTTCTTTTTATCTCAAGTGCTATTGATAATCTTATGAGAGGCGCATCATCCGCCGCAGTTGTAAATGCAAATCTGATGATGGGGCTTGATGAAGATTTGGGAATCCCAAACATAGCTTACGTTCCTTAAGTTATGCTTCAAGAGCTGCAGATTTTAGAGGGTGCGTTTGTCGTAGCAGATGCGCACTACTCGCATAAACGACCGGAACTTTTAGAGTTTATAAAAGAGATTCACTCAAAAAAACTTCATCCAACCCAACTAATCCTTATGGGCGACATATTTGACGCGCTCTTTGGCGAAGTTGCGTACACCAACACCATAAATCAAGAAGCGATTACACTTATAAACGAGATAGCGCTTGATATTGAAGTTATATATCTCGAAGGCAATCATGACTTTAATCTTAAAAATATATTTCCGCATGTAAAAATTTTTCCAATCTCATTTCAGCCCGTTACATGTAGATTTGAGGGTAAGAAAGTTTTGCTCGCTCACGGCGATATTGAGAGCCCTCTTGGATACAGAGTCTATACATCGTTGATTAGAAATTCTACTGTTTTATCTCTTTTAAGAGCTGTTGATTCGCTCACGGGACACTATATTTTAAAACGTTTAGATTTGTATTTGAGCAAAAAAGATGACTGCAGAGAGTTTATAGGCTTAGAAAAATTTATGTCAAATAGACTTGGCGAAAAGTACAAATGCGACTACTTTGTTGAGGGACATTTTCATCAAAACAGAACCATAAAACTTAAAGATTTTACATATATAAACTTAGGTGCTTTTGCTTGCAATCAAAGATACTTTATAGTAAAATCAGCACAAGATATAGAGTTATTACAAGAGAATATTTTCTCAAAAGGGATTTAGCGTATGAATATAGAGAGTTCATTAAAAGTTGGCTCGAATGAGATGGAACTTGTAGATTTTCGCATCTTCAAACAAGAAGAGAATGAAGTCTATGAGGGCATTTATGGGATAAATGTCTCAAAAGTCCGTGAAATTATAAAGCTGCCAAAATTAACAGATCTTCCCGGCACTCCTGAGTTTATAGAGGGTATTTTCGATTTAAGAAGTGTTGTTATTCCGGTTGTAAATCTGGCAAAATGGATGAAAATCAAAGAGCCCCAGAGTGCAGAAAAAAACTCAAGAGTGATAATTACAGAGTTCAATAATGTGCTTATAGGATTTATAGTTCACGAGGCAAAAAGAATAAGAAGAATAAGCTGGGCAGATATAGAGCCGGCATCTTTTATGAGCAATAGCAGTTCCGTAGAGGGAAGCAAGATAACCGGTGTTACCAAAATAGAGGGAGACAATGTTCTTCTTATTTTGGATTTGGAGAGTGTTATACAAGACTTAGGTCTTTATGAGCCTGATACTCATTTTACGGCTACGGAAAACGAAAATTTTTCAGGCTTGGCGCTTGTTCTGGATGATAGCTCAACCGCTAGAAAAATAGTAAAAGAGGCGCTTGTAAAGATGGGCTTCGATGTGCTTGAGGCGATGGACGGAAAAGAGGGATTACAAAAGCTCGATGAACTTTATGAACTTTACGGCGAGGATTTGTCGAAAAATCTTAAGATAATCATCTCTGACGTTGAAATGCCTAGAATGGATGGTTTCCATTTTGCGGCAAATGTCAAAGAGGATGGAAGATTTAGCAAGATACCGATTGTGTTTAACTCTTCAATCAGTGACCATTTTAGTGAAAATAGAGGTGTTGAGGCTGGCGGTGAAGCTTATTTGGTTAAATTCAAAGCAAGTTCATTTTATAACGAAGTAGCGCGAATTGTTCGTGCACATATGAAGTAGGAGTGGAAATATGGATGAATTTCAAGAGATATTACAAGATTTTTTAATTGAATCTTTCGAGCTGATTGAGCAGTTAGATCAGGATTTGGTAGAGTTAGAAACTAGACCGGATGATTTAGAACTTTTAAATAGAATATTTCGTGTGGCGCACACCGTTAAGGGTGCTTCATCGTTTTTAAATTTTGATGTATTGACACATTTGACCCATCATATGGAAGATGTTTTAAACAGAGCAAGACATGGGGAGTTGATAATATCTCCAAATATAATGGATGTTATTTTAGAATCAATTGACTTGATGAAGGCTCTTTTAAATACTATCCGTGATACAAGCGCTGACAGCGGCATCGACGTCTCAGGTTGTGTTGTTAGACTTGACTTGTGTACAAAAGGGTATGGAGATGTAGAGGCTCCTGCCGCTAAACCTGCTGCTCCTAAAGTTGCCGAGAAAGTTATAGAAGAAGTTGCAGAGGAAGAGCCTTCTTCAAGCGATGAGCTTGATTATGACAATATGGGCGCTGACGAGCTTGAAGCAGAGATAGAGAGACTTCTAAATGAGAGAATGGCAGAAGATAAGGCTAGGAGAGTGTCTAAACTCTCAAGCGGTTCATCATCTAAAGAAGAAGATGATTCTAAAGAAGAGTATGAACCGATTGCAAATATTCCAGTCGTTGTTACTCCTGCGAGAAAACCGGCTTCAATGAGAGATGATTCAGACTCAATGGACGATGCTAGAGCGGCGGCTCCTGCGAAAAAGCAGTCTAGTGTTGAGCAGACTATTCGTGTTGACGTTAAAAGACTTGACCACCTTATGAACCTTATCGGAGAGCTTGTTCTTGCAAAAAACAGACTTATTAAAATCAATGATGATGTTGAAGAGCGTTACGAGGGAGAGAGCTTTTTAGAGGAGTTAAATCAAGTTGTTTCGATAGTTTCTATTGTTACGACGGACCTTCAGATTGCTGTTATGAAGACGAGAATGCTTCCAATCGGCAAAGTATTTAATAAATTCCCGAGAATGATTCGTGACTTAAGCCGTGAACTGAACAAAAAAATAGAGCTTGAAATATTTGGTGAAGATACAGAGCTTGACAAATCGATTGTTGAAGAGATTGGCGACCCGCTTGTTCATATTATCAGAAACTCTTGTGACCATGGAATCGAGATACCTGCAATTCGTCTTGAACAGGGTAAAAGCGAAACAGGAACAATTAAACTAAAAGCATACAACGAAGGAAACCAGATTGTCATTCAGATTGATGACGACGGCAAGGGACTTGATGTAGAGATGCTAAAGAGAAAATCTTTAGAAAAAGGTCTGATTACCGAAAAAGAAGCCGATAATATGAGTGATAAAGAGGCATTTGCTCTTATCTTTAAGCCAGGTTTCTCGACAGCGGCAGTTGTAACAAACGTATCAGGCCGTGGTGTGGGTATGGATGTTGTAAAGACAAATATTGAAAAGGTAAACGGAATAATCGATATTGACAGCGAAATCGGTATCGGTACTTCAATGAAGCTCAAGATTCCATTGACTTTGGCAATTATTCAAGCGCTTTTAGTCGGAGTTCAAGAGGAGCATTATGCAATCCCTCTTGCTTCGGTTCTAGAGACTGTCAGAATATCAAAAGATGAAGTTTACACGGTTGAAGGTCGCTCGGTAATGAGGCTTCGTGAAGATGTTCTCTCTCTTGCGCATATCGGCGATATTTTTGAAGTTGAGCGCATTTTAGACTCAAGCGAATATGCTTATGTAGTTGTTTTAGGTCTTGGAACCAGCAAGCTCGGGCTTATAGTCGATACGCTTGTAGGACAAGAAGAGATAGTTATCAAATCTCTTGGAGAGTTTCTAAAGGGTATTGATGGAATTGCCGGAGCTACTATCCGCGGTGATGGCGGAGTTACGCTGATTGTTGATGTTGTGGCTATTATGGATATGGCAAAGCATGTTAAATCAACTGCTCTTGTAGACACTACCTCTGATGCCGCAATGCTGACACATGAAAAAACAAAGGCAAGTGATTACACGGTTATGATAGTCGATGACTCTAAAACAGACAGAACCATTATGAGAAAAGCACTTGAACCGCTTGGAGTGACATTGGTTGAAGCAGGCGACGGACAAGAGGCGCTTAGTATCTTAAAACAAGGTGATTATAACTTTGATGCTATGCTTGTTGATATAGAGATGCCAAGAATGGACGGATACTCTTTGGCGACAGAGATTAAAAAATATAACCGTTACAAAAATCTCCCGCTTATTGCAGTAACGTCACGTACGGGCAAATCTGACCGTATGCGCGGAGTAGAGTCGGGAATGATAGAGTATATCACTAAGCCTTACTCTGCTGATTACCTCATGAGTGTAGTTCAGAGAAACATTAATTTTAGATCGGAGTTTTTAAAATGAGCGATAAATTAAAACAGATTATTAAGAAACAGACTCAAAAAGAGAATGAAAACTTAGATCATGGGGAAGATGTAGTTCAGCTTGTCGGATTTATAATCGGGGATGAAGAGTATGCGGTGCCGATTCTTTCTATTCAAGAGATTATCAAACCGTTTCCTTGGACTAGAGTGCCTCAGGTTCCGAAGTACATAGTTGGTGTTTTTAATATGCGCGGGGCGGTTATTCCTTTGATAGATTTGCGTTTAAAGTTTGGATTAAGCCCTAAAAAACATAACGAAGATACAAGATTTATAGTAATGAGAGAGGGAGACGATATCGCCGGGTTTGTTATAGACAGACTTACTATGGCAATCAGAATCAAAAAATCAGATATCGGACCTGCTCCCGATACAGCTAGCGGCGATGAGACGGCAATTGACGGTGTCGGAAAACAAGCGGACAAGATTATAACTATTTTAAAGGTTAAAAAGCTTTTAAAGAGAGATTTTTAACCTTTTCACATGCACAACTCATCTTTAGATATCATACATATTGATAACGGGCTCTCTTTAAAATTTAAAGGAGAGCTTACTCTTTATAATCTCACAAAATATAAAAAAATTATAGACAAGATAGATATAAACAAAGAGAGCAGTGTAGTTATTGACCTCTCGGAGCTGAAGTTTTTAGACACTGCTGCATCAATTTTTATATATAACCTACAAAAGCAGTTGCGCTCTGAGAGTTCAATACATGTAGATACGCTTTGCGATAATCAAGAAGTCATAGATATGCTTGAGCTTGTAACTGTGCAGAAATTAAAATCAAAAAAAATTCCAGATAAGATAAAAAGAGGTTTTGTAAGAAAGATAGGCGAAAAAACATATCAGAACTATCTTGTTTTTTTATCTTTTATGAGCTTTATGGGCGAACTTTTTGCACATAAGATTCACTATCTGATATCACCAAAAAATATTAGGTTTAAAGAGATTGCTTTTGAAATAAACGAGAGTGCAATAAAGGCATTTGGTATTGTTGCGCTGACAAGTTTTCTGATAGGTTTGGTTATAGCTTATCAATCTGCATTTCAGCTCAAGCTCTATGGCGCAAATATATTTATTGTAGATATGCTGGGTATATCGGTATTGAGGGAGCTTTCCCCGCTTATTACCGCCATAGTTATTGCAGGAAGAAGCGGTTCTGCATTTACCGCTCAAATAGGTGCGATGAAGATTACGCAAGAGTTAGATGCCATGCAGACAATGGGGTTTGACCCATATAGATTTTTGGTTATGCCAAAAATAGCTGCTCTTATGATAACCATGCCGATACTCATTTTCATATCTGACATTATGGCTGTTATCGGCGGAATGGTTGTTGCAAATGTAGAGCTTAATATTAGTACCGATCTGTTTTTGGATAGATTTGGTGAAGTTGTAGCGGTAAAGCATTTTTTTATAGGGATTGCAAAAGGGCCATTTTTTGCTTTTTTAATTGCCACAATAGGCATATATAGAGGTATGCTGGTTAGAGATGATACTCAAAGCATAGGTTTCAACACAACAAAAAGCGTAGTAGAATCAATTTTTGCAGTTATTATATGTGACGCAGTTTTTTCAATAATATTTACAAACTTGGAAATATAATGAAAAATATTATAGAAGTAAGAGATGTAAAAACGCTTTTTGATGAGAGAGTTATCCATAATAAAATAAGCTTAAGTGTGCCAAGAGGGTCTATCTATGGGCTTTTAGGTCCAAGCGGATGCGGCAAAACTACTCTGCTTCGAGAGATGGTAATGCTTCAAAAGTTTAATGGCGGAGAGATTGAAATATTGGGGCATAATCTTAACAATATCAGTTATGAAGAGGCGATGTTGCTAAGACGCGAGTGGGGAGTTTTATTTCAATCTGGAGCACTTTTCTCATCGCTTAATCTAAGAGAAAATATAGCGCTGCCGCTCGTAGAGTACACTGATTTATCACAGGCTATGATTAAAGAGATAGTTGAATTTAAAATAAGCATAGTCGGGCTAAAATCAGAAGATGCAAACCTCTATCCATCCCAGATAAGCGGCGGTATGAAGAAAAAAGCGGCTCTTGCTAGAGCACTTGCTATGGACCCAAAGCTTCTTTTTTTGGATGAGCCGACAAGCGGACTTGACCCAGTCTCTGCAAGAGAGTTTGATGCTTTAATACTGAAGCTTCGCAGCCTGCTGAATTTAACTATTGTAATGGTTTCACATGATTTACAATCAGTTTATGATACACTTGACAAAGTTGCCGTTCTTGATAACAAGAGTGTTGTTTATGAGGGCGATTTAAAAAATATACTTAACGTTGAAAATGAGTTTATAAGAACTTTTTTTAGGGGAATGAAATAAATATGAATAACAGAGTTAATTATAGTTTGGTCGGTTTTTTAGTACTTCTCTCTTTGGCAATGATGATAGGATTTGGCTATTGGCTCTTAAAACCATCTGAAGAGGCTGAGATGAAGATGTATGCTATATACTTTGATGAGTCAGTTTTGGGTTTAAACTTAGATGCTCCCGTTAAATACAGGGGAATAAACGTCGGCAAGGTTGTGTCGCTTAAAATCAATCCCAACAACTCAGAGCAGGTAGAGGTTTTAGTCGATGTTTTAAAAACTACTCCCATAAAATCATCTACGGTTGCACAGCTTACATCGCAGGGAATTACAGGGTTGAGTTATATAAATTTGAGTTTTGGGGATGAGAAAGCCGAACCGCTTAAGGCTAAAAAAGGTCAAGAGTATCCGGTCATAAAAACAATACCTTCACTGCTTATAAAACTTGAAAATACATTTGGAGATATATCTGTAAATTTATCCCAAACCCTCGATAGAACACGGCAGCTGTTAAAAGAGGATAATCAGGCAGAGTTCTCTCTGCTTTTAAAAAACAGTGCTATATTTATGTATAAGATGAATCAAACACTAGATGATGAAACTATTGTGAATGTAAAAGAGACTATGAAAAATCTCAATAACGCTTCTAAAAAAATAGATGAGATGATGCCTCGTGTTGAGAAATTTATAGACAATAGTATTGGATGGGAAAATAATATATCTGCTTCTTTTGGCTCAATTGTGAAAAGCTATGCGGTAATTGCAGGCTCTATGAATACATTTAAAGAAGCATTGCAGAGCGGAGATTTTAATATAAAAGAGATGACAAGCGATATCTTGCCGAATATGAATAACACGCTTTTGGATATGCAAAATCTGATTATAAAGATTGAAGAGACGCTCAACAAACATGAAAGAAGTCCAAGCGATATTATATTAATGCAAGAAGAGATAAAAAAAGGACCGGGGGAAAACTAACATGAGAATAATTTTAATTATCTTAACAATACTCTTTAGCGGCTGTACAACAATCAAGCCTCCTGTTGCCGAGTATAGAATTGTTGCTAAAGATTTAAAGATTGCTAACGCTGCAACAGGCTGCAAAGAAAAGTCACTAAAGGTTGCACAAGCATTTAGCTCAAACTCTTTAATGTCTCTGAATATGGATTATACCGAGGCAAACAACAGAGTATTCTCCTACTCACAGTCTCAGTGGCAAGAGTCTCCAAACAGCCTTGTGAGTGCAGAGCTGTTAAAAAGCATAAGAGATTCAGAGCTCTTTAGCAGCGTTCACTCATCAAAATCAAGAGTTAAAAGCAACTTGGTTTTAGAGATAAATATAGAAGAGTTTATGCAATTTTACGGACAAGATATGAAAAGTTCATTCGTACATGTAGTAGTCAGTTTAACGTTAATAGATGCCAAAACAAACAGTGTAATTGCGGATAAAACATTTAGTTCTAAATTTGATGCTAAAACAGTTGATGCCAAGGGCGGAGTTGAGGCTCTAAGCAGTGCATTGTCTGAAATAGTCTCTCAAAATATAGAGTGGCTTGGCGGAGTTTGTAAGTGATAAGCGAGAGTGAATTTAAAAAGAGAAGAGAATCTTTAGCTAGTAAGTTGCAAAATAGTTCAATCGGGATTATCTTTAGCGCAGAGCCTGCAACCCGCTCTAACGACACGCATCATCCATACAGACAAGATAGCAACTTCTACTATTTAACAGGTTTTAAAGAGGACAATTCAACTTTAGTTTTTTTAAAAACTAAAAATGAAGTTAAAACAATTCTGTTCGTTCAAAAAAAGGATAAAACATTAGAGCTTTGGAGCGGCGAGCGTTTGGGCGCTAAAGAGGCAAAGAGTAGATTTTTAGTAGATGAAATTTATTTGAGTGATGATTTTAAAAAGAAGTTCAAAGAGTTTATAAAAGATAAAAAAAATATATTTTGCGAGCTTGCTTCAAAAAAAAGAGAAGTAAAAAAGGTTTTAAAACTGACGAAAGATTTTAAAACAAAGCATGACATCAGACCGCTTATACAAAAAATGAGACTTATTAAGTCTGCAGCGGAGATTGGACTAATAAGAGAGTCAATTGCAATAACAACAAAGGCTCATCACAGAGCTATGAGTATAAATAAAAAAGGGAAGTTTGAGTATCAGTTGCAGGCTGAAATAGAGCATGAATTTAAAATCAACGCCGCATACAGCGATGCATATACATCTATCGTGGCATGCGGAAACAGCGCAAATACGCTTCACTATATAAAAAACGACAAACCGCTTGAGGGCGGTGAGCTTATACTCATAGATGCCGGTTGCGAACACAACTACTATGCAAGTGACATAACAAGAACAATCCCCGTAAATGGAAAATTTACCAAAGCCCAAAAAGAGCTCTATAACTTAGTTTTAGAAACACAGCTAAAAATCATCGGTATGATTAAGCCGCATGTAAAAAGAACTCATTTACAAGAGTGTGCGGAGCAGTTGCTGACAAAAGGGATGATTGAACTTGGTATTTTAAAAGGCAGTTATAAAAAAGTGATTAAATTGCTAAAGCATAAGAAATACTATCCGCATGGCATAGGACACTGGATGGGGATAGATGTTCATGACCCTGCACCCTATAAAGATGACAAACATCAAGAGATAGCGCTTCAAAAAGGAATGGTTTTAACTATAGAACCCGGTATTTATATCGATAAGGATGATCAAAGCGTACCGGAAGCGTATCGCGGAATCGGCATAAGAATAGAAGATGATATATTGGTTACAAAAGATGGGTATGAAAATCTATCTTCTGGTATTGCAAAAAGTATAGAGGAGATAGAGGCTATCTCTTCTAAATTTTAGTCGTTATAGCTATAGCTCCAACCGGTTAAACTTTTCTCTTTTGCTTCGCCAAAATTCTCAGAATCTGCTAGAAAATCCATAACCAGCATAGGAACATTTGGGATAGCTCTCATATCTTCCTCTTTTACTAAAAGCAGAGGCATTGGAGTCTCTTGAGAACCTTCTGAAAACCCGACAGGCATTA
Source organism: Sulfurimonas sp. (assembly GCA_030654155.1). GTDB lineage: Bacteria > Campylobacterota > Campylobacteria > Campylobacterales > Sulfurimonadaceae > Sulfurimonas. Next base: position 12,872 of record JAURYA010000061.1, read on the forward strand.
TTTGGCTCATAACCTCTATTGGGCTTTTTATCTCATTCTCATCTAAAAATTTATCAAAAATAGCCTTCTGGATCTCTTTTGGCAAATTATCAGATGTATTTAAAAAAATAGTAAAATGAATAGGCGTATCTTTAAAATGTTCAGGCGCAGGAGCTGCCATAATGATATACTCAACACTGTTTAAGTGTTTTTCTATTTCGCCTGTGTCTAAATATTTCAGAGTTTTTATAGCTTTTGCTTCCAATTAGCTCTTTCCCTCGTCTATTAAGGGTTTGCCAATCTCCTCTTCAATCTCTCTTTGGAGTTTTGACATCTCAAACCTAACTATATCCATAATGTGGGGGCGAACATCGTCTGCTTTGCCCCATCTTACTTCATCGATATTTCCGCCGTATAGAGCTCCAAGTTCTTCAACTTTTTTAGCATACTCCGGTAGATCTTTACAGATTCCTATGCTGCCATCCAAGGTGTCTTTTAGCTCTATATACCAATCTTCATTGCTGCCTTCAACCATCTTTATAGTCGATTCAAATATTACTGACAAAAGCTACCTCTTTGTTTGGTCAAATTTTCTAGTAAATGTTGCCAAGTCATCTCTTTTTTTCAAGTCGCCGTTATAAGTCATGTTGGTAAAATCTACACTATCATCATTTAATATTTTTGGCACTGCATCACCGTTTGCAATAATTTCCATATGCGCATCTAGCTCATCTTCACTGTATGCCATCTGCATGTCAGCAGTAATAACATGAGGAATAGCCTCTATAATACGAAGTTTTTCAAGCTCCTCGGCAACGCCTTCGCCCTCAATTGTGATTATAATCCTACCCATCTCATCGTGCATGTGATAATCACAAGCCTCACAATCTTTAAGACTTTGCACTACCTCGTTTAAGTATTTTGGTACTGTTTTAACTACTATGCTTGATATATTCATTTTTTATCCTTTTGTTTATTTTACACTATATAAATTAATAATTTTGTCATCACTTGAAATTAAAAAATCATTTTCGTTTATAAAAACTATTTTAGTAATCGTCATTTTGTTTCCGCCAAATTTACCTATAACAGATTTTGTAGAGCTATCTATAAGGGAAACATTATTTTGTTCATCAGATGCATACCCTACAATTTTTCCACTCGGCGACAATCCTACGCTATAAACTAAAAAATCAGATTTTATATAGTAAGAGGAGTTTGCTTTTGGGACATATACAACCATTCTTCTATCCTGTCCGGCGGTTGCAATTACACCTTTTTTATAATCTACCTGAAAAACATTATCTAAGTTTTCACCGGAGAGCGTTTTTATAAGTTTGCCATTTTTTGTACTGTGAATTTTTAGATTTCCGCTCTCATCTGCTATCACGACTTCATCTTTTGATTCATTTAAAACAAAATCTGAAAATTTGGCACCGGACACTTGAACTATCCAATTATTGCGGCGATTCTTTATATCATAAGAGATAATTTCATCGCTAAGAAGCGCTAAAAGAATGGTGTTTTCATCCAAAAATTTGGCTTTTGCAACCGTAAGTTCCTCCGAATGGTCAAACAAAAGTTCAGTTTTGTCATTTTGATAGATATGAACTCTTCTAAAACCTTGCTCTGCTTGAGAAAGAATTAATATTTTGTTATTAATTTTATCGACAGAATAGACTTTAGAATCTACCTTTTCACCTAAAAAATCTTCTATTCTCGGTACTTTGATTTTTTTAACAACTGCTCTGCTTTTAAAATCAAAAATGTCCACACACCCAGCATCCGTAGCGCTATAAATTTTCCCGTCTTGAAAGATAAAATCAACTACCGAGCCGCTTGAAGCAAAACGTGCCACGGGCACATTTATATTTGATGAAAATAGCATAGAGAGCAGAAAAGTTAAAAGTATAATTAGTTTCACGATACCACCCTTAGCATTATTGCATTGGCAGGACATTTGCTTATGCAAAATCCGCAGAATATACATTTGTCGTTTATGCTCGGCATAAACATGGCTTTAAAATCTATTGCATTCTCTAGGCATGGGTCTTTGCATGAAAAGCACAAAGTGTGACCCCAGCTTAAACATTTGCTATTGTCTATGCTGACATGCGCGTTTAAAAGTTTTTTTTCTTCAACCTTTAATACTCCAAATTTACAGGCAATTGCACACTCATCACAATACGTACAACCGCGATATGAAAAATCTAAATAAGGAGTTTTGTCATCCGCTATTTTTATTATCTCTTCTTCACAAACAGTGACGCATGCGCCATCGCATTTGTAACACTCATTGCGAAAAAGAGATTCATCGCCGAAATAGGGTGGTCTTAGTAATGCCTCTTGCTTCTTTTTTCCGCTTACGGATGAAGCAAGAGAGCTGAAAAGCTCTCTTCTTTGCATTAGTGAGTCGAGCCGCCTAGAGCGCCGGCAGGAGAATTTTTATTTGCTATATCATCCTTCGTTATAAAACTTTCATTACCAACCGTATCTAGTGATTCAGTAAGTTTGCCGCCTGACCAGTTAGATCTGTTAGCACCGTCTTTGCTTGTGTAAACGGCCTCAAAAGTGTTTTCAACAGCTAGATTACCCTGAGACTGAGGAGCATGGCAGGCTGAACAGTTGAATCTTGCATTTTGAAGTTTATCTTCTTGTACGATAGCAACTTCATTTTTCATTACATCCGTAGGTAATTCAAATTTGCCGTTAACCATTTTCCCTTTTGGTCTGAAATCCGTAAAGTGCGACACCGGAATCGGCGTTGCACCCATTGATCCAGCAATTTCCGGCATGTGGCAAGTAATACATCTGTTGTCATCTGTCTTAATTGGAAGCATTCCGGTCGTATCATGTGGAATCATTGGCGGAGCATCTTGAAATGCTCTTTGAATTTTACTGCTTGTTGTAGCCTGCGCACTTCTATACTCTGTTTTATCAGATATTGTAGCATCTTCAGTATATATGTCAGTTTTTCTTAAACCTAAAGACTCTTCGTTAACAGTCTTTGTTACAGCTTTTTGTGGCGCAGCTTTAACACTTTCGCCGACACAGCCAACCATCAGCAGTGCAGCAGCGACTAAACCAATCGTTATTTTACTCTTTGTTTTCATTTTACTCTCCCGTTCTTTTATTTTTTACTAGTTTTCTGATTGAAAAACCTAGAGCCTCGTCATCACACACTTCAATGCATCTAGCACAATTTGTGCATTCTCCTGAGAGAACGTCTACGCTCTCTTTAGCAATCATGTATAAAACTTGTTGCTCAGGACAAACAGTTTTACATTTCATACAAGAAGTACAATTTTCCATAGTGTGATGTACTCTTATCAGACTAAATTTACCCACAAGTGAATAAAATCCACCTAGTGGACACACATACCCACACCACCCATTTTTAAGAACAAACAGGTCAAAAAGAAAAATAATGAGCATCGCTGCCCATCCAAAACCTAAACCAAATATAATACCTCTGTGAAGCATAGATATCGGTGATATAAATTCAAAGGCTGTAACGCCCATCATAAGCGATATAATCAGACTAAGCACTAAAACCCAATACCTCATATTTCGTGAAGCCGGTTGTCTTTTAGAGATGCTGTCAATATTTAGCTTTCTTCGCAAAAATGCTGCCGCATCCGTTACTAAGTTTATGGGGCAGACCCAACTACAAAAAGCTCGACCGCCTATAAGTAGATAAAACATAGTTATTATTAAAGCACCGATGATTATATCTGTTGCTAAAATAGCACCGGCTGCAACCATTTGGAGTGCAGCATATGGATCACTTAGTGGAACAATATTTAGAAAAAGTGATGAACTGAGATTTCCCATCAGGATAGTCCATCCCCACGCATTTGCTCCAAAATATAACAGTAATAAGCCTATCTGAGTAGCTCTTCTTAAAATAAGGTATCGGTAATTATTCCAAAGAGTTGTCATTTGAAATCCTCCGAGTCGCTATTTAAAGAGTCAACCGCACTATCTTTGCTTATTTCTGTTGTTGTTTTGATTTCTTTAGCATTTTCTAAACGCTTCTCATCACCTTTATCCCAACCTTTAATATAGTAATTACCGGCTTTTCCCATTGCAACTTCTCTAGGAAGCACAAATATTGCTGCTTTTTCTGTAACACAAGCTTTCTCGCATAATCCGCAGCCTGTACAAATATTTGAGTGGACAATCGGCGTCAGAAATGCGTGTTTGCCTGTTCTATCATTTTTTTTGTACTCAACACTTATTGCTTCGCCTAGTAGAGGACAAGCTCTGTAGCATGCGTCACATTGAATTCCCCAAAAAGCTATACAGCTCTCATCGTCTATAACCGCAAGACCCATGTCTGCTACTTTTATATCAAGAACTCCATTTGTTGTGACACTAGCTTCATCAAGTGCGCCTGATGGACAAATAGGCACACAAGGAATATCTGGACACATATAACAAGGTATATCTCTAGGAATAAAATATGGAGTACCCATAGGTTTATTGTCACCAGGTTTAGCAAGTAAAAGTGTATTGTATGGACAAGCTTCAACACAAAGCCCGCATTTAATACATGTTTTTAAAAAATCTTCCTCTTTTATGGCTCCGGGTGGGCGAAGCAGCAGCTGTGAAGCTGTAACTTCATCAACATACGCACTCCACACAAAACCGCCAAGTGCTGCAATACCAGCACTTCTTGCCATTTTTAGAATAAATTTTCTTCTATCACTTACAGCTCTATTTTCCATTTTTATTAGGTGTGGCTTGCGTGAGCAAAACTTCCCTTATCCTTTAGATATTTAATTATGCTTTGTAAATTTTTACAGCACATTTTTTAAAGTCTGTCTGTTTTGACATAGGACATGTCGCATCCAAACATACTTTGTTGATAAATACTTTTTCATCAAACCAAGGTACAAATACCAACCCTCTTGGAGGTCTGTTTCTACCGCGAGTCTCAACTCTGGCTTTTACTTTGCCACGACGTGATTCTACCCAGCATAGACCACCTTGTTTAAGGTCTTTGTTTTTTGCATCAGTAGGGTGCATATAGCACAGCGCTTCAGGAACAGCACGATAAAGTTCAGGAACACGCATAGTCATGGTACCTGAGTGCCAGTGTTCTAGCACACGACCTGTACATAACCAAGTGTCGTAAGCAGCATCTGGCATTTCTGGAGGATCCATGTACGGACGAGCAAATATTTTGGCTTTGTTGGCCAACGATTTTTGTTCGGTTTTTGCATCCATTCCACTTAATGTACCAAATTTAAGCGCTTTTGCAATTTGTCCATAGAAAGCGTGTGAATTACCGCTCTCTTTAGTTGCTTTTGCCGCATATGGGTCATACTTAGCGTTAAATCTCCATGCCGTCTCTTTACCGTCAACAACAGGCCATTTAAGACCACGTACTTTATGGTACATGTTAAATGGAGCCAAATCGTGACCATGTCCACGAGTAAATGCAGCGTACTCTTCAAAAAGATATTTTTGAATAAAGAAGCCGTAACCTTTAAACACTTTTCCGTCACTTCCTACAACATTTCTGCTGTCTCCATACCCCTCAGAGTTATCATACCCTTTTTGGATTGCGTCACTTTGGTCAAGTTGGTAAGATTTAGCAGTTTTGTTGGCAAAAAGTATATCGAACATAGTACTATTTTCACTATATCCCATCGCTTTTGCTTTCTCTATAACACTTGGAAGAGCCTCTTTTCTTGCACCGCTTGGAGCCCATTCACCCCATAAATCTTTAACAGTAAATCTTTTAGAGAGCTCAACCCACTGCCAAGTATCACTCATAGCGTCACCGACAGGGAGAACTTGTTGTCTCCAGTGTTGTGTACGACGCTCAGCATTACCGTAAGCTCCCCACTTTTCATAAATCATAGCAGAAGGCAAGATAAGATCTGAAACTTTAGCCGAGATACCAGGGTATCCATCAGAAGTAACAATAAAGTTATCCATTTCGCGAGCTGCTTTAATCCAGTGATGAGCAGATGCAGAATCTTGGTAAGGATTACAAACATTTACCCATGCAAATTTAACTAAACCATCTTCGATATCTCTATGGATTTTCATAATGTGTTGCACGCCAACAGCGTTTAGAGTTCCCTCAGGAATCATCCATTTGTTTTCTGCAATTTTTCTATGTGCAGGATTTTCAACCATCATATCGGCTGGCAATCTATGTGTAAATGTACCAACTTCACGAGCAGTACCGCAAGCAGAAGGTTGACCAGTTAATGAGAATGCACCATCACCAGGATTAGCTTGTTTATTTAGTAAAAAGTGAACATTATAAGCAAGTGTGTTAACCCAAGTACCGCGAGTATGTTGATTCATACCCATTGTCCAAAAAGATACGACCTTTCTGCCTTTTTCAATATAGAGATTAGCTAACTGTTGAAGTTTTTCTTTAAATACTTCAACATTTTCATCAGGGTCGCCTTTTACTATAGCAGCCGTGTACTCTAATGTGTATGGTGCTACTGATTTTTTATAATCTTCGTATGAAATTTCCCAGTGAGCCAGAGTTCCTGCTTGATGATTCATTGTATCACCGGCTTTATAGCCATAAGGTTCTAATGCAGGACCCTCTTTTTTGGAAACAATAGTCTTCATCTCTTTAGAGACGATTTCCATCTCTTTAGCACTATACTTTCCATCTTTAAGTGACTTTTCGCCCTCTCTTCTAAGTCCGTAACCAATATTTACCGGACCAGCTGCAAAAATCATATGTTTTTTAACAAAATCCCAATCAATAATTTTTTCAGCATCGTCTCTCATAACTATTTCTCTAGCGATGTAGTTCCATAGAGCGCCATCTGTATTTGGTGAGAAGATGATTTCAGTATCAGCTAAATCCGATGTTCTATGAGTATAAGTTTGTATTGATATAACTTTTACTCTATCAGGATTTGATAGTTTTCTGTCTGTAACACGAGACCAAAGAATAGGGTGCATTTCAGCCATATTTGAACCCCAAGATACAATCGTATCAGTTAGTTCGATATCGTCATAACATCCTGAAGGCTCATCAACACCGAATGTTTGATAAAAACCAACAACTGCAGATGCCATACAGTGACGAGCATTTGGATCTATCGCATTTGAGCGAAATCCTGCTTTCATCATTTTTAGAGCTGTATAACCTTCCATAATTGTGTATTGACCTGATGCAAATACTGCAACAGACTCCGGTCCGCCATGTTTAAGCGCTTTTTTGATGTGAACTTCCATCTCATCGTAAGCTCTTTGCCATGATACTGGAACAAATTTACCTTTTTTGTCAAACTTACCGTCAGCGCCAACTCTAAGTAGCGGTTGAGTAAGTCTATCAGCACCGTACATAATCTTAGCATTAAAGTAACCTTTAATACAGTTAAGACCACGATTTACAGGTGCAGCCGGGTCTCCTTTGACAGCAACGATTTTACCGTTTTTTGTTGCCATCATAATACCACAACCAGTACCACAGAAACGACAAGCCGCCTTGTCCCATCTCCAGTCCCCTTCAGCTTGGTTTGCCGCTGCTTCTAGCTCCGCTGGTACACTCATACCAATCGCCGCTGCTGCAGATGCCGCCGCTGAACTTTTAAGAAATTCTCTTCTTGAAAGTGACATATTTTCTCCTATTTGATAATTTTTAAAATAAAATAGCACAAAACTATAATATTTTCATTTTTTTTGTTAAGGTGTCCATTAACGAGATTGATAATATCACTTTTCAGCTGAAAAAATCTTTGACTTAAGTCATAAAAGTAGTTTTTATTATTAAGATGATTTTAATATCTTGAAAATGTATATATAAGTAGCACTTAAGATAAGAATAAGCTTTTAAAATTATGATTCTTTATTCTTAAGCTCTTGGCAACTTTTAATAAGCTTATCCAGCTCTTTTTTTAAATTTGTTAATTTTTTTGTAGAGTTTATAAGCTCTTCGGTTGATTCTATAACTATGTCTTCGCTGTTGTTTAGGTGTTTTGATGCCAATGATTTATCTTTTAATTCTATTAAAATGGTATCAAACTCATCGGTTAGCTCTTCTAATTTTGATGAGGCTTTTTGAGATTGAAGCAATGCCTCATTTGAGTGTTCAACAGCAGAGTTTATCTTGTTTATAAAACAGTTTATAGTATCACTCACTTCAACAATCTCGATTTCACTCTCTGCCTCAAGTTTGATAGGGGTAAGGTTTGATATATCCTCATTATCCACAAGCATTTTGGAGTACTGCATAAAAGAGTCAACGTGTGATTCAATCGATTTTAATTGCATAAGAGAGTATAAAAACAGAAGGAAGAGTATTGCTCCGGAAGAGTATTGAAAACTTTTAATAAAGTTTGTTTTATCTTCACTGTGATTTGTGTACATTGTTACCAGCTTATCAACGTTGTTAAGCAGTATGGTGTTGTGTTTGTATATGGAAGCGACAATAAGTTCCAGCTCCTGGGTTTTTTTAACTTCTGAGCTTGAAAGCAGTTTAAAATTTTGAACATCTTCATAAAACTTTTCCCACAGTTTGCTCACTTCAACAAGCTGATTTGATATCTCATGTGTAGGTGCTACCAATATTCCTTTGTCATGGTTTCCATGTTTTAGAGTATTTAAGCCGTCAATAAATTCATCACATGCAGAATTTAATTCATAAAAATCTTGGGTGGAGTTATAGTATACATAAAAGATGTTTTTTGCTATTTTCTGAGTCAGCATTCTCTGTTTGCCTGCAATATTTATAACAAGAGCATCTTTAATATTTTGTTGATTTAAATATATTGTCGTTCCTATTACACTGGCCATCAGAAATATTAACAGGGCACCGATAAGCTTTATTTTTGTGCTGATTTTATTTGGTTTTATCATGTCAGTTCACCCCTGTATGTATTTTTTAGCATCTCTTTGTCTAAGATAATGACATCTGTATTTTCTATATCTATAATGGAACTTCTTTTTAATTTTTTTAGAACTCTAGAGAGAGTTTCAGGTTGAATGTGCAACATAAAAGAGATCTCATGTCTTTTAAGCGAGTTGAACATCTCTAAATCATTGTAAAGAGTAAAAGCAACTTTCGCCGTCGCATCAAAAACAAGTTCTCTGTTTACAACGCAGTGAAGCTGCTGTGTTTTTAGCAGTATCTCATTTATAAACTCATTGTTTAGGATGTTTTTCGATAAAAATTCCGTTTTTAGTTCCTGAAAATTAACTTCCAGCACAATGCTCTCTTCCATAAATTCGGCATTTGAAAAACAGTGTATTGCGTTATCATCTAGCGTTGTAAGTTCAGATATAAGAGAATTTTTATGTATGTGGTAGAGAAATATCTCGTTTTCAAATTTATCTATTTTGTAAACTTTTAAAAGCCCTGAAACTAAAAAAAAGAGTTTGTTGCTGGAGTCGTTTTCATAATAGAGTATTGAATTTTTTGGGTAGGTGGTTATTTTTGAGATGCTGTCGATAATATCCAATTTTTCACTATCAAGAGAGTTGAAAAAAGATAGCTGTTTTATAAAATTTAATTTTTCATTCATACCTGTTATCTTGCTTCTTTATAATATTTTATAGTACTGCTTTGTTAAAATTCCTACATTTTGTATTTTATCATAAAAGATAGCTATTTTATAAAATTAGTTTACACATTTGGTATGGTGTTTGCTCTAGTTAAATGATGTTTTGTAGGGAGTTTAATGAATTTTATAGAGGCTTTGAAATTAAAAAGTAAACTTTTTTTTATTTTCATTATTATTACCGTAGGTCTTCTATTTATTGGGATTATGGGCGCAATAAACTTAAACTCAATGAAAAAAAATCTAGATTCGCTATATTTTGGCTCATTTGTTCCTGTAATTGAACTAAATACTATTCTTCAAACATATCATGGAAATTTAGCAAGTAGCATATATAAAGCAAAAAATATGCAAATTACTCCATATGGGGTAAAGTTACAAATCAAACTTTCAATAAATACAATCGAGAGAGAGTGGAAAAACTACGAGGCTCATTTTAAAAGAAATGGAGAGGCAGAATATGTTGAGTATGTTGCAGCAGAAATAAAAGATACAAACAGATATTTTTATACTATTTTAGAAGCCATTGAAAATGGTCATGACGCAAAAGATTTAGTAATGAGTAATGTTGAGAAAAAAATTACCCATATCCACGAAGTAGTAAATAAGTTGATTGATTACGAAGTAGAAGTCGCCAAGTATGAGCGAAAAGCTTTTTTAAACGTATATGGCTCTATTTTACTAAAAGTTGGTTCGATATTGGGCATCGTAATTTTCAGTGTTATGATAATCTCATTTTATGTGTTTAAAAGTATCCAGAGTAATCAAACAGCTCTTGAAATAGCTACAAAAAAACTAAAAATAGCAAATAAAAAGCTAGAAAATGCTTCATACACTGACACTTTAACTGGACTTCACAATAGAAGATATTTCAATCTAATTTATGATAGAGAGATAAAAAGGGCTAAAAGAAATCACAGTTATATAACTTTTATGATGCTTGACATAGACTATTTTAAGCAGTATAACGACACATATGGACATATAGAGGGAGATGCGGCTCTTAAGAGTGTTGCAAAAGTTTTTAAAGATATTTTAAAACGTCCGAGTGACTTTGTTTTTAGACTTGGAGGTGAAGAGTTTGGAATTCTTCTCACAGAGACGCCTGAATCGAACAGTACGGTAGTTGCTAGTAATATTTGTGATGCTATAAAGGCGCGGGAGATTAAGCATGCGGGCTCAAAAGTAAATAATTTTTTGACTGTTTCTATTGGTGTGGCTTGTTGTATAGCCGATGAAGCGCTTAATGAAGAGGTTTTGATAAGTCGTGCTGATGAGATGCTCTACAGTGCAAAAGAGAGAGGAAGAGATAGATATAGCATAACTACAAACATAAGCGTGGCAACTCCGCATGTGGCGGAGGAGACAAGCGCTTAAACTAGTCCTTGCTCAATCATAGCGTCTGCTACTTTTCTAAATCCTGCAATATTTGCACCTAAAACCAAGTTTGTAGGTTCTCCGAATTCTGCCGCGGTGGTACTTGCACTCACATAGATATTTTTCATAATTTTAGCCAATTTTGCGTCAACCTCTTCAAAACTCCAGCTAGTCATAGAAGCATTTTGTGCCATTTCAAGCTGGCTTGTTGCAACTCCGCCTGCATTTGCAGCTTTCCCTGGACCATAGCATATTTTTGCATCGATAAATGCGTGAACAGCCTTAAGAGTTGATGGCATATTTGCACCCTCGCTTACGCATATACAACCGTTTTTAAGAAGGTTTTTGGCATCGTTTAAATTTAGTTCATTTTGTGTCGCGCACGGAAAAGCTGCAAAACATGGAGTATTATAAACCGCATTTGTTCCAGCAGGGTACTCTTCAATAGGCGTATATTTTGCAGTCGGTCTATATTTTACATATTCGCTCAATCTTAATCTTTTAACCTCTTTTAACTCTTTTAAAAGTTCTAAATTGATACCGCTTTCATCATAAATCATACCGTTTGAGTCGCTGCATGTTACCGGAAGTGCGCCGAGATGATAAAGTTTTTCGATAGTGTAGATAGATACATTTCCAGAACCTGAGACTACACATCTTTTCCCTTCGAGTGTTTCGTCTCTATCTTCTAACATGTATTTTGCAAAGTAAACTGCACCGTAGCCCGTAGCCTCGGTACGCGCCAGTGAACCACCCCATTTTAGAGACTTGCCGGTAAAGACGCCCTCATATTTGTTTGAGAGTTTTTTATACATACCGAACATATAACCGATTTCTCTGCCTCCAACTCCGATGTCTCCTGCCGGAACGTCAGTATTTGCTCCGATATGTCTGAAAAGTTCACTCATGAAAGCTTGGCAAAATTTCATTATTTCGTTGTCGGATTTGCCTTTTGGATTAAAGTCGCTTCCGCCTTTTCCGCCACCGATTTGAAGACCTGTAAGTGAGTTTTTAAAAATCTGCTCAAACCCTAAAAACTTGATAACTCCGGCATTTACGCTTGGGTGAAATCTTAAACCGCCTTTGTATGGTCCTAAAGCCGAGTTAAACTCGATTCTATACCCTTTGTTTACTTGAATTTCGCCTTTGTCATCAAGCCAGTTTACTCTAAAAAGTATTTGACGCTCAGGTTCTACGATTCTCTCTATTATCTTGTATTTTGCATATTTTGGATACTGCAATATTAAAGGTCTTAGTGACTCCAATACCTCTTCTGCAGCTTGATAAAACTCGTTTTGAGCAGGGCTTGTTCTTTTTAAGTAATCTAAAACTTCTTTAACATACGGCATTTTTTTCCTTTGATTTAACTAGGCTTTTAGTAGTATTATATACTAAAATTAAAATTAAAATCAATGTCCGTGTTTAAATCTAAAACCATTTTCTACAAGCAAAATTCTAAGTTTATCTTTGAGTTCACCCTGAAACTCCATCCAGCCGTCTTTAAGAGTACCGCCGCAGCCAAGCTTTTTTTTCAGACTTTTTAGTATCTCTTGGGAAATGTCTTCCTTTAGGCAAAATTCGCCGACAAGAGTTACTGTTTTCCCTCGTCTCTTCTCTTTTTTAAAAACTAAAAAGTGCTTGTTTGGCTCTAAAATCTCACCTGCAACAGCTGTCTTTCTAGGTGATTGAACTTCCGCCCATCCATCTTTTATTTCGGTACCGATAAAGAGATCCAGTTTTTTGCCTCTGCTCAACTTTTTGCACCTATAAATTTAAAACGAGGTACGCTTTTGCCGCCGACTTCTACCTCTTCAAAAAACATTATATATGCCCTTACCCATAGATTTTCATCTCCGTAAAGTGCGCGATAAAGCACCATCAGCTCTTCGCTTTCGCTATCTCTTACGGTATCTATAACTTCATATAGATTGCCTTTGTAGTGCTCATAAATTCCTGTTTTCATAGTTAAATGACTTTCTGTGCTAAAACGCTCATATTTTGGCTATTGTAGGAGTTTTTATCTACACTCTTAAGCAGATCGCTTGGCGAAAAACTGTTTCTATCGTAAACCGCTATTACAACTTCATCGCCGCTTTTTAAAAATGTACTTTCGCCGTATGGGGTATATCTTGTTGCGCCTATGCTGATAATTGCATCGGCAGGATTTTTACATGTAGAAATATATTGGCTCAAAGGTTCAAGCGGTCCAAAATCTTTTTGGGTGTTTATCTGCTCAATCATCCAATCAAGGAGTTTCTCGTAAAAGTAGCTGTAACCATTTAGCTCCACATCTTCGCCGTAGGCATGAACTTCGCCGTCTCTTTTTAAAAAAGAGCATATAGAGTAGCTATCCATAACCCCGCCCTCACTGAACTTGTCTATCTTGATTAGGTTATCGCTTAGCCCCTTAGACGAAGCACCCCAGTTTTTTTTATCGCTTATTTTGCTAGCCCCCGCAACTCTAATTGAGCAGTCGTTATAGGCGCCAAAATGGGTAGGAGTTATTTTTGTAAGTTTGTTGTTTTCATACTCAAGTTTACAGACAAGTCCGACTTCGGGTTCTGCTTGAACATTTACATCTCTATTTGGGAGTCTGATAGCAGAGTGTGAGAGCGGGTAGGTGTTTAAAATCTCTTTAGCGCTCTCAACACGCTTTGGAAGATAAAAAGGAAACATCCCTTTTGGAGCCGCTTCATCGGCAGTGATTATCTCTTTAAAATCTTCAAGTTCGCCGGCTTGGGCAAGGTGCAGTGCAAAGTTGCCTGCAATTCCAAGTCCTAGAAAATCTCTATATTTATCCATGTTGCTTCCTTTAAACTAATTCACTAAAAGCTTTGGAGGCAAATGACTATATAAGCCCTTTTTCTTTAGCCTCTGCAAACTCTTCGTAAGAGCCTTTAAAGTCTACATAAGTGCCGTCTGCTCTAATCTCTATAACGCGACTCGCAAATGCATCTAAGAGTTCACGGTCATGTGATACACAGATTACGTTGCCTTTGAAGTTGTAAAGAGCTTCACCGAGGGCTACGATTGCTTCAAGGTCAAGGTGATTTGAAGGTTCATCTAAAACTAAAAAGTTTCCGCCCTCAAGCATCATTTTGCTTAACATCATTCTATGTTTTTCACCACCGGAGATGCTTACAACTGATTTTTCTTGCTGTTCACCGCTAAATAACATTCGTCCTAAACAGTTTCTAATCTCTGCAATATCGCGTTTTGGGTCAAACCCTCTTAGCCAGTCATATAGAGTTCCATCACCGCTGATAATATCGGCTGTATCTTGAGGAAAGTAGCTGCTCTCGATAGTAGCTCCCCAGTGAATCTCTCCGCTGGTCGGCTTTAGTTCTTCCATGATTATTTTTAAAAGCGTTGTTTTACCGGCACCGTTTGGACCTATAAGAGCCACTTTTTCATCCGGTTCAAATTTTAAAGTTATATTTTTTAAGACTTCGTTATCGCCGTAAGAGTGGTTTATGTTAGTAATATTTAAAGCTTCATCGCCCATAACTCTTTTTGCTTTAAAAACAATGCTAGGGTCTCTTCTTGAAGATGGTTTTATGTCATCAATAACAAGTTTATCAAGTTTTTTCTGTCTTGATGTTGCTTGTTTTGCTTTTGAAGCATTTGCGCTAAATCGGCGAACAAAAGCCTCAAGTTCATCCTTTTCTTTCTCTTTTTTTGCATTGCTAAGCTCATTTTGTTTTGCGATAACATTTGCAGCAATATACCAATCGTCATAGGTTCCTGTAAACTCGCGGATTTTTTGATAATCAACATCAAGAATATTTGTAACTACCGAGTTTAGGAAGTGTCTATCGTGAGATATTACAACCATAGTGCCCTCGTGGCGTTGAAGTTCATCTTCCAACCAGCTAATAGTTTGAATATCAAGGTTGTTTGTAGGCTCATCAAGAAACAGTACGTCAGGTTTTGGATATAAAACTTGCGCTAGCAGAACTTTAAATTTATCAGCGCTGTCAAGTGTGCTCATAAGCTCTCCATGTAGACTTGCAGGAATACCGACGTTCTCTAGGATTTTTGCAATATTTACATCATACTCATAGGTCGGGTCCTCTTCAACACAGATAGTCTCAAGCTCGGCAAGGCGGTTATTTACAGCTTCATCTTCGAAGTCGCCCGTTGCGTAGATTACCTCTTTTTCTTTGATTGCGTCATAGAGTCTTTTGTTTCCGTATAGTACGGCATCGGCAATCGTAAAATCTTCATAAGCATATTGATTTTGTCCTAAAACTCCGACTTTGTTGGCTTTTGGGATAATGATTTCACCATCATACTCTTTAATCTGACCGCAGAGTATTTTTAAAAACGTAGTCTTTCCGGCACCGTTTGCACCGATAAGCCCATATCTTTTATGACGGTCAAGTTTAAGATTTATATCTTGAAATAGAACCCTGTTTCCATAACGCATAACTAATTTTTGTACTGTTACCATGTTTTTTACTCTCGTTTAGGTAGAACTAAATCTGCCTATTATTTTTCGCGATTGTAGCTAATTATTGTTTAAAGCTTGATTTAAACCTATATTTTACTATGCGGTTTGTCCCAAAAATCAGCGTCCGGTTTTCCTACATGTAACTCTTGAAGATACTTCTCCTCAGTTCTTTGTATCTCTGCTCTGATGAGGTTCACAACAGCTTTTTGCGATGCAATCGGCTCAGGAAGAGCGCAATATTCGCCATCAGTCAACTCATCTTTAAATTTCTCTTCATTGAAATTTTTTCCAAGATATTTGACTATATATCTTAAATCTCTCTCTGCATTTCCTAAGCATGATGTAGCTCCGGGAGAGGGCGTCATATTGAAAATTACACCTTCACCTGTATATATGGAGGCTTCGCCTAAAAGTAATTTTTGCTCATCTTTATTTAATACCTGAGGACGGACACCGCCAAAACCTTTGGCATATTTAAATTCGCTAAGTTTTAGTGATGGAACTATTTTTCTGGCATCTTTTAAAAATAGGTATTTGTTTATAAAAGGAATCTCAAAAAGAAAGTTTCTAAAGATATAGTTGCGTATATCTCTCTCTTTTAAGAGTTTCCACAGCGCAGCGGCAATGTTTTTATCAAAGCGAAGAGTTTTCCAAAAATCCATATATGTCCCGCTTTTGTAACGCTCTAGTTTTGGCAGCATCAGTGCAGTCGGTCCATAGCGGGTATTGCCGTTTGCAAGAACGTCTGGATCCCCATGCAGAGCGGCAAATGGAAGTTTTGGATTTTGAATCATATAGACCTTGCCATTTAACATCTTTTCGTTTGTCATGTAAAAGCTTCCTGCAACAGGCAGACAGCCAAGGTTTAGACCAAAACCCATTTTATGTGCTAAAAAAAGTGAGTGTGCTCCGGCATCTACGACTACAAAGTCGGCATAAAATGTATTCTCTTTTGTTTTAACTACATATCCGCGTTTTTTGCTTTTTTTAATCTCTTCAACTTTGGTATTTAAAAAAAGTTCTAATTTTACATCTTGCTCTTTTTTTGCATTCTCCAAAAATGATTTTGACAATTTTCCATAATCAACGGTAGTCCATTGACCGGTTGCGCCAATTCCGACGATATCTTCCTTTCGTTCATTCCCATTTTCATCAAACACAACGCGGGGCTCTAGCTCTTTTAATCTCTCTTTGTTCCACACTTCCAAATATGGAAACAGTTCCGAAAACTCTTCGTAGCGGTGAAGTAAAAATTCAACCTCTTTTTTACCGACGCCTAAAGCCATTTTTTGGTGTGAAAATATTATTTCGTTTTGATAGTGATGATTCAAACAGTACTTCTCAACCATTTTTGCGGTGCGCTTTGTAACTGCAGCTTTTTGAAGTGTATAATTTGTTTCAATATCTCCTACATGTATTGTTTGAGAGTTGCTTGTCCCGCATGAATTTAGAGTAGCGATATCTTCATACTTTTCAATAATTCCGATAGATTTAATATCTGTATATCTTGCAAGCTCATACGCTAAAGCCGTACCTGAAACTCCGGCTCCGACGATTATAACTTCGAAATTTTTAGCAGCCATTATGAATTCCCATATTTAGACTCTTTTTTAGTTGTATTGTAGCAAATTTATTATAATATTTTATAATTTTTTTAGGCGGGTGTATATGCAGATTAGAGAGTTGGATTTAAGGGAACTTTTGATGGCTTATGAGGTGGTTTCTCAGCTTCGTACAACATTGACATATAATGAATTTGAAGATTTGATATATGAGATGAGAAAAAGTGAATACAAAATGATTGGCATAATAGATAAAGAGATGCTAATAACTTACGCCGGCGTTGCGATACAAACAAATCTTTATCATAAAAGACATCTATATATTTTTGATTTGGTAACAGACGAGAAGCATAGAGGTGAAAAATATGGGGCGATGATGCTTGAGTATTTAAATGATTATGCAAAAATGGGTATGTGTGAAAATATAGTTCTATCTTCAGGATTTCAAAGAGAAGATGCCCATAGATTTTATGAGAAAAACGGTTTTTCTAAAAAGAGTTTTGTTTTTTTAAAAGAGTGTTTGAGTTAAGTTGATTTGGAAGATTTAGAAAGAGTGAAGTAACAAAAGCTTGCAGGCACAAAGCCTGCAAAGTAAAACCTTATAAAGGAGTTACGTTCTCAGCTTGAGGGCCTTTTTGACCTTCTCCAAGTTCAAAAGTTACCTTTTGACCTTCAGATAATGAAACACGACCTGGTCCTGTTCTGTTTACTTGGCGAAAGTGTACGAATACATCCTTACCGCCATTTTCTTGTTGAATGAAACCATAACCTTTTTCTTCATTGAACCATTTAACTGATCCGTCTAGCAATTCTGCCATGTGTAGTACCTCTTGGTAAAAATTCACTTCTTTTGGAAGTGGAGTCAAATTATAGGGAGAGTCGTTTGTCTAGCAGAATATACTATAGATGAGCTCGCACACAAAAATCTTTCATCGAAAAAATTATAACCTAAGTTTTAAGTTTTTGTGCAAAAAAAATAAAAACTTTAGACAAGTTGGTTCTAAGCCGATATAATTGATAGAATACCATACATAAGGATTTACAATGCAGATATCGTCAAACATGGGTGTTTTGAGCTCTACAAAAAACATAGTGCCTGTTAAAACTCTTTTTACCGAGAAGATTTCAAAAGATGATGCGAAAGAGATAAAAGAGCAGATTAAGCAAAATGCAAACGCTATTGCTTTTAATTCAGCCTCTATTCAGGGTGCTGTTACAAGCAAAAAAGATAATTTTAAAGGAGAGTATGAGGATTTTCAAACCTTTCTCAAAGATATAGGTTATGATGGAAAGCCAATAGCGGAACTCTCAAAAGAAGAGGCTTCCGCACTTGTAAGTGAAGATGGCTTTTTTGGTGTAAAACAAACATCTGATAGAATCGCCAATTTTGTTATAGACGGGGCAGGTGGAGATGAAGATAGATTTCGTGCCGGCCGTGAGGGGATGATACAAGGATTTAAAGAAGCTGAGGCTATGTGGGGAGGCAAGCTTCCAGAAATTTCACAGCAAACTATGGCAAAAGCTATAGAGATGGTTGATAAAGCGATGTATGATTTAGGTTTTTCTATATTGGATGAAGAGGCTTAAAGAAAGTAGTTAAGAAATCTGATATTATTTCAGCTATAAAAGGAATAGAGCATGAAATATGAGTTAAAAGATGAATATATAGAACTTTTTAAGCTTCTTAAGGTTTTAGATTTAGTT
This sequence comes from Sulfurimonas sp., assembly GCA_030654155.1. GTDB lineage: Bacteria > Campylobacterota > Campylobacteria > Campylobacterales > Sulfurimonadaceae > Sulfurimonas. Next base: position 31,495 of record JAURYA010000061.1, read on the forward strand.
GATAGCGGAGCAGAGGCAAAAATGATTGTAGCCGATGGACATGTAAGAAGAAACGGTGAGACAGAGCTCAGAAAAAGAGCAAAAATCCGCCGTGGTGATGTTATAGAAATTGCCGAGGTGGTTATAGAGGTTGTTTAAAGCTAATTTAATACTATAGATTGCTTCGTCGCAGGCTCCTCGCAATGACGGTTATGACGGCTTCTCGCAATAAGAGTCATTGCGAGCTTCGCTAGAAGCGCGGCAATCTAAAAACATAAATTAAATTGAGGCAAAGTCCCTCTTTGAAGTTATAAAAGGAATGAACTAAGCAACCCGATAAGTCCGCCAAAAATTCCACCCCACACCACGAGCCAAGAGAGATGTTCATGTATGATTTTTTGAATCATCTCTTTTACCATTTGTGGAGTAAGTTCGCCAAGTCTTGCATCAATGATATTTTCAATTGATTTAATCATATCTTTGCTCAAAGATGAACTTTGCAAATGGTCTTGAAGAGTATGATTAAAACCTTCGCTATTTACAATAGTTATAACAGCACTCTTCATCTTTAAAGAGAAAGGCTCGCGAAGAGTATTTAAAACGCTCTCTCCTCCAAACATACCAAGCATTCCGCCAAAAGAGGACTCCATGACTGTTTTGCTAAGGGCGTCAAAAGCGGGAGAAAAGTCTGTCTTTTCGATAATAGGTGTTAAGTCTATCTTCTTATTTTCATTTTTAAAGAAGTTCTCTAGCTGCTCCTGCGTGAAAAATTGAGTCATCATCAGGTTTTTGATAGAGTTTTTAAATGCTTCAAATTGCAGCGGTATTACGCCTGAGCCATAGAGATATGGTACTTTTTCAAACAGCATATGTATGGCAAGCTGATTTGTAACCGCACCAGAGAGTGCGAAGAGACCGGTGTATAGCAGTAGAGAGCTAAGAGTGCTCTCAAATAAAAAAGATAAAAGAACGAGTATTGCAGCGATTAAGTTAGTCATAAAACTTTTATTTAGTTTCAAAATATATCTCCAATTGTAAAAGCGAAATTATACTAAAAAGATTCTATAATAATGCAAATCTAATAAAAATGGAAATTTTATGAAACAAGAGAGTTATGCACTTTTTAAAAGTTCAGATATACAAACAATTTTAAAAACTTTAGAAGACGAACTGAAAAGCAGAAACGAATCTCCTTTTTGGAAAGATAAAGTCATACCTTTTAGCGAGGCAATTTTAAGCGTTTTAGTTCCGCTTAGAGAAGCAAATATGCTTTTTAATCCTGAGGGTATGTGCGCTGATGAGCTTACTCCGGAGCTTTTTTTTAAATGGAGTGATTTTGTAAGCTTAAAAACTTTAGCATTTACAATTCAAAAATCAAATGATGCAGGAGTTTTACTCAGAACTACTCTTGATGAAGCTGCATGTAAAAATTATAATAGCATAGATTTGAATCTGCTAGGGGCTTATTTGGCACGTTATAGCGTAAATCTTGAAGATGAGTTTTTGGACTTTCCTATCTCAAATTATAACTTGCATCAAGGTGTAAGCAACGTTATCAAATCGCTTTTATAAGAGGAAATCAAAATAAAGTGATAGAGTATTTTATAAAAAACAGCAGGTTAAATCATGCACTTCTAGTTTTAATAATTTTTATGGGGGTTTACTCCTACATAAAGATTCCAAAAGAGATGTTTCCCGATGTAGAGCTTGAGCAGATAAGCGTTCTTGGCTCTTACAGAGGTGCAAGTGCTATGATTATGGACAAAATGGCGGTTCGTGACATAGAAGATTCGCTTAGTAATATAAATGGCATAGATAAGACCGAAACTATTATTACACCCGGGTCGTTTGCCATAATTTTGACTCTGAGCGATGGAGCAAGCAGAGAATTGACACTTAGCCGTGTAAAAGATTCTGTCGCACGAAGTAAACAAAACTTGCCAAGCGACATGAATGAACCGGTTGCTACACTTTTGGAGAAAACAAAACCGCTTATAAAATTGGCCATTTCATCATCGAGTATCTCTGTCGGCGAGCTGACAATAATTGCAAACGAGATGAAATCAAAAATAGCAAAAATGGATGGCATTAGTGAAGTTTTGATTCGTGGCGGCTCCGAAGAGGAGGTGATTGTCAAACTAAACTCTGAAGCAATTTTAGCGTATGGTTTGGATCATGCAACTGTTCAAAAAGCCATCTCAAATCTTTCATATATTTTTCCCATCGGAGATATAGAGCAGAGGGGAAATTTTGTATTCGTCTCAACAGTAAACGGCAAAGCAGATGCGGATGAGTATAGAGATGCCATCTTAAATATAAATGACAAATATGTAAAACTCGGCGATATTGCGGAGGTTAGCATAGAGTATCCGCAAACAGACACTTTGGCTACTTACAACGGAAAAAAGGCCGTCTCTTTAAGTATCTCAAAGGGAGCAAGCGATGATGCAATAGTTTTGGCAAAAAAACTTCAAGAAGATGTTAAAAAACTGCAAAAAAACTATAAAGGGGCGGAGTTTACTTTTTATGAAGACAACTCAAAACCTATTCAAGAGAGGCTAGACATAATCATATCAAACCTTATGCTCGGTCTTGTTTTGGTCTTTGTCTCTATGTATGTTCTTATAAATCTTAGAATTGCCATTATCGTCGCGGTTGGAATACCATTTTCTTTTTTGATTGGGGTTATCTGTCTCTACAACTTTGGATACTCGATAAATGTCGTTTCACTTCTTGGCGCACTTATAGTGATAGGAATTGTTGTTGACGATGCCATAGTTGTCAGTGAAAATATTCAGCGATACATAGATGAAGGAATGGATAATTACAGTGCAACTATAAGAGGTGCAAAAGAGATGCTTTTGCCGGTCACTTTGGCAACCGTTACAACCGTGGTAGCATTTTTGCCTATTTTTATGATGCAAGGCGAGACGGCTCTTTTTATCATGCTTATTCCTCTTACCGTAATTATTATCTTGCTAGGCTCACTTTTAGAGAGCTTTTTATTCTTGCCGCTTCATGCGAATGATTTTTTAAGAAAAAGTAACAATATTGTAAACTGGGTGCCTTTGCAAAATTTTTATGAGAGGGTGATTTTACGCTTTTTGCACTACAAAAAAATATCGCTTATCTTTTTCTTGATTTTGGTTCCGCTCTCAACTGTCTTTGTGGCAAAATCTATGAAGTTTCAATTTTTCCCAAATTATGACGGAAACTTTATCTATATTTCCGGAAAGCTAAATATAAATACTCCTCTTGAAGATACATATAAAGCTTCAAAAGAGATAGAAGAAGAGCTTGTAAAACATAAAGAAGAGTTTTCACTAAAAGCCATCTCATCTGTTGTCGGGTATAGACGAAGTATGGCTGGCGAGACTCAAAGAAACAGCGGTGTTTTTATGATTACCATGGAGCTCTACGATAAGCAAGATAGTAACTTTGTAGATAAATATATTAATCCTGTTTTAAATTTTAGTTTCGATTTTAACAACCCGCAAAAAATGCGCCAAGAGCAGACTTATGAGCTTGCTCCTCGTGCAAGGGAGATTGTTGCACTTTTTGAAAAAAAATATAATATGGAAGATTTAGGGGTACTGGAGGATAAACCAGGACTTATAAAGAGTGATATTCAGATAAATCTCTCCGGAGCTGATGACAAACTGCTTCAAGAGAGCATAAAAAAATTAGAAAGCGAGATTTCTAAAATAGAAGGCATTAGAGATTTTAACGATAACATAAAACTTGGAAAAATAGAGTATAAAATCAAGATAAACTCCTACGGGGAGAGCTTGGGTCTTAGCGAAGCATCTGTTGCCAAAACATTGAGTGCCTACTTTTTAGAGCAAAAACAGGCAAATACTTTTAACGAGAGTGGCGTTATGGAGATAAAAACAGAGGATAGTTCAAAAGATAGCATAGAGACATTCTTGAACTTTAGTATTGCGCTTGGCGATGGAAAATACGTAAAACTGACCGATATTGCACAAATTACTCAAATAAGGGATTATGAGAAGATAAATAAGCTCAACGGAAGCATCATTAAAACTTTTTTTGCAAGCATCGACAAGAGAAAAACGACTTCTGGGGAGGTCTTAGACAAGTTGGAAACAACACTAGATGAGATTAGAAGCAAGGGTGTTGAGGTTGTGCTTTTGGGTGAAAAAGAGAAGAAAGAGCAACTTAAAGAGGACATGCAAAAAGCTGTTTTACTGGCACTGTTTTTGATATTCTTATCTCTTTTGCTAATATTTTCAAAAGCAAAATATGCACTTATGGTTATGAGCGTAATACCGCTTTCTGTTTTAGGGGCGCTTCTTGGGCATAAACTGCTTGGCATAAATCTATCTATGACTTCCATCATAGGGATTTTGGGGCTTGCAGGAGTTGTTGTAAACGATGGGATAATTATGCTTGATTTTTTACATGGAACTCATAAATTGGAAGAGTTTTTGCAGCGTGCAAAGTTGAGACTACGTCCGATAATTATTACATCGCTAACTACCTTTTTAGGATTTTTCACTCTTATTTTTTACGCTTCAGGGCAAGCTGTGATACTGCAGCCAATTGCGGTGTCAATAGGATTTGGTCTGGCTTGGGGGACAGTTTTAAATCTAATCTATTTACCAACACTATATGCGCTGGTAAATAAAATTGAACCAAAAAAAGAGGATTAGTGTGCTTGATATGGCAAAATAGGTAGTTTTAGTTGTTTTGCGTACACTATGCCGCTTTTGATGTTTATGACATCATAGTTTAGCTTTTGCGATAAAAACGGTGCTAAAACACTTGTTCTGCTTCCTGTTCTGCATATAATGGCAAATGGTTTTTTTGTATCAACCGCACCGTTTAGTTTTTCTAAAAAATCTTTAAGATCATAGTTGCCTTTTTCGTCAAAAAGCATTATTGGTATAGAGCCTTTTAAAAGACCTGTTTCCTTCCACTCACCAGGCGTTCTGATATCAACTATCGGTATATTGGAGTCGATTAGCTTTTGTGATGCTTCCTCGTTTGTTATGGCAGCAAAAAGAGAAGCTGATACCATCAAGAGCGATAACACTATTTTTTTCAATACATTCCCCTGTCTTAAATTAAGGGTATAATTATATCTATAAATAAATAAACAACAGGTAAAGAATGGCATCTCAAAAAGCGATAGACAATTCACTTAGACTCAGATACATAAGAGCATTGGAGAGATTTCACAAAAGTATTATTTCATATCTCTCAAGCACATCAAATCTTTCTAAAGAGGGATATGATAAAAAAATAGACACCAGTCTAAAGGTGTTGCAAAAAGTTGACGAAATAGCACTCTATAAAGGGGATTTGCAAGAGTTGCAGAAGTTGGTTAAAAAGATAATCAGTTATAAAGAGAGCGATAAAGATATAGAGGAGATAAAAGAGGAGATTCTATACGGTTCAAACCAGCTTGATAAAACCAAAAATGCAAGACGATATAAAAAAGATAAACACTCCCAGTCAATCTATGATGATTGGGAGTAAAAAAGAGTAGATTTTACTACTCTTTTAGCATTTTATCCAGTAACACAAACACTTCGGAAGATACATCTTCCATATCATCAAAGTTTTTAATAATCTTATCCGCATTTTTAAGGGTCTCATTCTCGGCATCTTTTTCAAGGTAGCTGAGATTTTCATAAACTTTTCTGCTAACCATTATACGAGGTGCATCTAGTTTAGGGAAAGACCCCGTGTTGGCAAATCTTAATTTGCCCTCTTCAGAGCACCACTCGCCAAGACGGCATTTCTCGCCTGCTTTTGAAGGTATGACATTTTTTAAAGATATGATAGAGTTATATGCACGAGATTTAAACAGTATCTGATCTAACTTTGCAAGTACTATAAATACGCTATTTTCCATTCTGTATGAGTAGTTAACAATTTTTGAAGAGTTGTCGCTTAACTCAACGAGCGTATTCTCAAATCCGCTAATTTTCTCTGTTGAGCCTTCGACTGTTTTTTTCATATTGTCAGAGCTTGTTTGAATCTCGCTCATATTTTGTTGTAGTGATTTTATAGAGACGGAGATTTCTCCCGTTGCTTTATGTGTTCTCTCCGCAAGTTTTCTTACCTCGTCGGCAACAACAGCAAATCCGCGGCCATGCTCACCCGCACGTGCCGCTTCAATTGCTGCATTAAGTGCGAGAAGATTTGTCTGGTCTGCAATGTCCGTGATTAGCTGAATTACGGAAGTTATCTCATTTGCCTGACTTGCTATCTGGCCAATACTGTCATTGTTGATATTTACCTGCTCATTTAGTGCGTTTAGCTCATTTGTAATATCTGTAATATCATTACGTGAATCAGTGGCAAGTTCTGAAGCATCTCTTGTTGCGGATGTAATTGCCTTTAAATCATTAAGATTTCCGTCCAAATCGGAGATTATCATAGAGAGCGATTCAGAAACCTTTACGCTTCTTGTGCTGATTTTAGAGTTAAATATATCTCTTTGTGCCTTAGCATTCTGAGTTTTCATAAACTCTATACTTTTTCCAACACTCTCGATAGCGTCAACAAACTCACCGCTCATCCCCTCAGATGAGATACGGCGATCAAATATACCCTTTGATGCATCGGTAATTGTGGTGTTTATTTGGTTTATAAGGTCTTGCGTATGTTTTATAAGTTGCGATAGCTCATGCCCCATAACACCAAGTTCGGTACGTGTGTCGGTTGTAGCCGCTTTATGGCTGAAATCGCCTTTGGAAACAAAACTGATTAGGGATGTAAAATCATTGATTCCGCCTGTGATAGACTTTCTAATTATTGTTGCAAAGAGAAGCACAATAATACCGACAACTATTCCTGCAATCAAAGCTAAATATTTAAAAAAGATTATCTTGCTTCCAAGATTAACAGAATCTTTTTCAAGCTCGTGAGATTTTAAATCTACAAGTTTTTTAAATGACTCTCTGGATGCATTGGCAAAAGGGGTTAAATCTTTTTTGTAAGTTTCATATATCGCATCTTTATTATTTTTAATATCTTGCGGATTGAGGGATTTCATCATAGTAAGAGAGTTGTTTAAAAATAGCATTGTCGAGTTTTTAGCTTCGACTACAATCTCTAAAGATTGATCTTTAGCCATGAGTGCTTCCAATGAGTCAAAACTCTTTCTAATGCTCTCGATTGTATCGCTAAGGTTTGCTATGTTTTTGTCATAATTTCCGCCAAGTATAATGTCTCGCGATAATCTACTTATAAAGTTTAGATTTTTTTCCATATCAAGTGTAGTCAGTGCACTTGTCATTGAGTTTTGATGCAGGTGGTCATATTTAGATTCAATGTGATCAAGCGCCAAAAATATAGATATTGCAGCAGAAAAAACGGATAACGTTACCATTGCAATGAAGTAGTTCATCTTCTTATGAATACTCAAACTTTTAAACATTAGAATCCTTCAGTATTATTTTTGTTGAATGATAACATATTATTTGTGATTATTTTATAATTTAATTATAAATGTATCTCAATTGTCGATTTTTAGAGATACATAAATTGAGATAAGAGGATGATTATGACAACTAAACTAAAAGGGAAAAAGTGGCTTTTGAAGAGCCATGGATTTATCTTGAAAAGTTTTTGATTGATTCCTCTAAGACCAAGCCAAGAGCCTAAAAATGCCTTTATTGCCAGAAGAGTTTGAAAATGCGACAATGAGCCGCCTTCAATCTTGCCAAAAATCTGAGAGATTAGATAAAGTCCGCTTGCGACCGCTACCATCAGAGCGTAGGGAACAACTTTTCTAACATGTTGCATTATTGCTTCTCTTGCTTTTTTATGTTCGTCATCGCTCAGAGTTTGATTCATTTTAGACAAAAACAGAACATCTACAAATAGAAATCCGCCATAAATAAAGACTGAGAAAATATGGATGGTGTGAATAAATGTGTAAGTGATAGCCAATCCTTTTTTTGTGGATTTTATCATAAGTTGCTATAAACAAATTTGTTTTATATCAATAGCATAACCCTACATTTAGACTTTTTAGATAAAATCACAAACTAAAAAAATCAATACAAAGAATTAATAGAATGCAAAATACAAAAGCAAGAGCTAATATTTACGCACTGCTATCTCGCGTACTGCTGCAAGAGTTGGATGAGAAGATGCTTCAAACAATCAAAAATGATGAGAACATTTTAGATTTTTTCCCAACCTTAAAAGAGTGGAAGCCTTTAAATGAGATTGAAAATAGCAAGCTTTTGGAAGAGCATTTAAATCCTGATTTTGTAAATTTATCTCTTTTGCACCTTATACCTTATGAGACGTTTTATACAAGAGAAGACCAAAAGATTGAAACAGGCGGAGCAAATCCCGTAACAGATATGTACAGCGCATATAATTTTATGGTTGATTATGAAGCGGCTCGCACTGTTGCCGCTGATCACATTGGAATAGAACTGGAGTTTATGCACCATTTAGTCGCTGCTGAATTAAAAGCTTTAGAAGACGGCGATAAAGATGCCGTAAAAGCACTTCAGGAAATAGAGAAAGAGTTTTTAAATAAACACCTTTTACAGTGGGCGCCGCTCTATCTGATAAATGTAAAATATGAGGCTAGAACGCCGCTCTATTATGATGTTGCGGATATGGCTTTAGAGTTTATCCTTAGCGATAATGAATATCTGGTTAAAGAGCTGAATATTTAAATGATACAACTAAAAGCTAGCCGTTGTGTCCGCTCGCTCTCAAAGGAGAGTGAATGCAACAAGTGTGAAGTCATCTGCCCGACAGAGGCTATCGTAGTGGCTAATAACCCGCTTCCTAGCATCAACTTCTCCGCATGTGTTGAGTGTGGAGCTTGCGATGCGGTATGCCCAAATGAGGCACTTTCTCTGGATGATTTTAGTACGACTGACTTCTTTTTTAGTTTTATGGAAGATAAAGAGAATCTTATCTCATGCAGAAAAAATGTTCCCTGCATAGCGGCTCTGAACATAGAAAATATTATCTCAATGGCACTGCTTAAAAAAGAGATTGTTTTTGATATGGGGCACTGCGATGGGTGTGCGATAGCCCATAAATGCAAATCTGAGATAGAGAAGAACTACGAAGAGGCTTCTTACATGTTAGAAGCTATGGAGAGTGAAGCTGTTATAAAACTTGAAAATATCAAGTACGAAAAAGCAGACACAGGCGAAGAAAACATTAGCAACAGAAGAGAGTTTTTTAGCAAAATAAATTTAAAAAATATGGTTAAGACAAAAATAGAGTTTGAAAAAGAGATACAAAAAGCAACAGATGAGCTGGTTGAACATACTCTTCAAAAAAGCGATATAGCGCTTCTGAAGCAAAAACGTATAACAGATAGAAGAAAGCTCTTTTTTACGGCTCTAAAGAGGGCTAAAAAGCCATCAGTGTATCACATAATAGAAGCAGGTGAACTGTCGTTCACTTCAATGAAGCTGCTAAATAGTGATACGTGTACGGCATGTCAGATGTGTTATAGAGTTTGTCCTACCGGTGCTTTAAGCTCAGACGTTAAAAACTCAAAGATAGATTTTGACCCGTTTTTATGCATAAAATGTAGTGTCTGCCATGATGTGTGTGAACCGGAAGCTATTACGCTCTCGTCCTCTTACAGGGTAAAAGAGTTCTTTGAGCCTGAAGTCCAAAATCTTATCTCTTTTAATGTAAGAAGATGTAACGAATGCAGTGTGATTTTTAGTACAAACTCTAGCGAAAAGCTCTGTTACAGATGCAAGGCAGAAGATGAAGAGGCTAGAGAACTTTGGGGTATAAGAGGAGATATGTGACATGATGAACAACGGTAATGAGATATCTCATCACACAAAGCTTTACGGCTTTATAGGCGAATATGCCGCTCAGAGCAGTATGTCGGCTACGCTAAACAAGCTCTTTAAAGCCCAAAATAGAGATGCCATGATGATTCCGATGAATATACGCGAAGATGATTTCTATTTTACGGTAGTAAATATGAAAAAATCACATGTAAACGGTGCGCTGATATCTAACGAGTATGTAAAAAATGTAGTTGATATAGTTGATGAGGCGAGTGAAGCTGTTAAGCGTTCTGGAATGTGCGACATCTTGATAAGAGATGAGCAGAGGTTAATCGGCGACGTTTTGGGCATGAGAGTGCTGGTAGATTTTTTAAAAGATAAAGGTGCTAAAAAAGTTGCCCTCATCGGGGTTGGCTCAAGGGCAAAGGCATTTAGTTTTTTTGTCAATGGTTTTGATGTAAGCTATTTTTATGACGACTTAGAGAAGCTGATGAGTTTTACTAAAGAGATGGGTGTTCTAAATGCAGATATAAACCGCATGGCAGACGGGATGGATATAGACCTCTCTGCTTATGATGCAGTAGTGGATTTTTCTGATTTTAACGCTCTAAATATGGCAACTAAACTTAGCAACATAAATGTTGATATGAAGCAAAAAAAAGAGTTCTCAGTGCTCAAGGTGAGAGCAAATGAATTAGGAGCTTCTTATCTCGGTTTTGATGATATGTTGAATGAGTTAAGTAGCGCTGTTTTTGAATTTTTAAAAGAGAAGAGACATCTAGAGTACGATAAAAGCGATATGAGATTTTAACTTTAGTGCCATAGCGGCTAGCGAAGTCAAAGGGACGAGTTCCTTTGATGGACAAATAGATGGAGGGTTTCCTTCATTTTTTGCAAAAAAATTAAGGAAGAGAAATGAACACACATGATTTAAGTGATTTAAGAGCAGAGTTTGACAAGTTTGTAAAAAATAGTTGCCCATCAGGCGAGATGGAACAAAGAGACCAAGACGCCGGAGATAAAGAGGATGAAGAGCCTGTCCCTCAGTTTGTGGATGCACTGACGTCTAAACTTTTGGCTCCGGCACTTAGCGGAGTTTATCTTTCAAGACTTGATATAAAAAGGATTGCCGAGGCTATAGATGAGTCTCTTCCGATAAAAGAGCGTATTAGAATGGTTAGGGCTCTCTTTAGACATACGAACTCAAAAGAGTATCTAAGAGGCGCTTTTGATGAGATTAGCAAACATATAAATGGGCGTGTTTTAATCTACCAAGAGCTGAGTGAAGCATTTCCTGCATCTAAACCAATATTTGACGGACATGCGAGTAAAGCTAAAAAAACTATGAAGATGTTTGAGCAGATAATTGAAGATTTTGAAGAGATAGAGGCGTCAGATGACCCCCTGTTTATCTAAATTCTTCCACGTAAGTAACTATAATTAAAATAGCAACGCATTTTCTGCGTTGTTGC